>NZ_JBQHWA010000020.1:0-67164 GCF_052064225.1 Blautia massiliensis (ex Liu et al. 2021)
AAAATAAATTTCAGGGGCATTTTTAAGAAAAAAGCAGCCCGGGATCGAATAGAAGAAAATTACAGGAGGAAATCAACAAATGAGTCTTGCAGATAATATATTCATTGACATGTGCAAAGATGTCATAGAAAACGGAACCAGCACAGAAGGTGAGAAGGTACGTCCTGTGTGGGAGGATGGAACTCCGGCTTATACCATCAAGAGATTTGGTGTTGTGAACCGTTATGATCTCCGGAAGGAGTTTCCGGCACTGACTTTAAGAAAAACAGCGTTAAAGAGTGCAATGGATGAGATTCTATGGATCTGGCAGCAGAAATCCAATAATATCCATGATCTTCACAGCCACATCTGGGACAGCTGGGCAGATGAGAAGGGCTCCATCGGAAAAGCCTACGGCTATCAGTTAGGTGTGAAGCATCAGTATAAAGAGGGAATGATGGATCAGGTAGACAGAGTTCTTTTTGATCTTAAGAACAATCCGTACAGCAGAAGGATCATGACCAATATTTATGTACATCAGGATCTCCACGAGATGAATCTTTACCCATGTGCCTATTCCATGACTTTCAATGTAACCAAGGAACCCGGAAAAGACAAGCTGGTCCTTAATGCGGTGCTGAACCAGAGATCGCAGGATATCCTGGCTGCAAACAACTGGAATGTGTGTCAGTATTCTCTTCTTCTCATGATGATCGCACAGGCCTGCGATATGGAAGCCGGAGAGCTTGTTCATGTGATCGCAGACTGCCATATTTATGATCGTCATATTCCGGTAATTAAAGAACTGATCTCCAGAAAACCGTATCCTGCACCGACAGTAAAACTGAATCCGGAGATAAAGGATTTTTATAAATTCACCACCGATGATCTGATCGTGGAGAATTATGAGACATGGCCACAGATCAAAAATATTCCCATTGCAGTATAATTGCATAAAGAAAGGAAGCAAGAATGAATATTATTGTTGCAGCAGATAAAAACTGGGGAATCGGAAGAAATAATGAACTTCTGGTAAGTATTCCGGCAGATATGAAGATGTTCCGTGAGGAAACTACAGGAAAAGTGGTTGTTATGGGAAGAAAAACACTGGAGTCTTTTCCAAACGGACTTCCTCTGAAAAACAGAACCAACATTGTGATCACCGGCAACAGGGATTATCAGGTAAAAGGTGCGGTGATCGTTCACAGCATCGAGGAAGCACTGAAGGAAGTGGAGAAATATCCGGCAGAGGATGTGTACTGTATCGGCGGAGACAGTATTTACAAACAGATGCTTCCGTACTGTGATACAGCTCATGTGACAAAAATCGATTTTGCATATGAAGCGGATGCGTATTTTCCAAACCTGGATGAGGACCCGGACTGGGAGATCACAGCGGAGAGTGAAGAACAGACATACTTTGATCTGGAATATGCGTTTGTGAAATATGAGAGAAAAGATAGATAATGTGAGCACAGATCATAAAGCAGAATGAGAATGCCCGCTTTGTACAGAAAAACAATGAAGAAATAATAAAAAAACAGACCACCGAAAAAAATACGGCGGTCTGTTTTTTTGTGCTTAATGTTATGTATAATGACGAAAATCCGGTAATTACTCGATTACGTGGATCCATCCCTTCGGTGCTTCGATGCGTCCCATCTGGATACCGGTCAGTGTGTCGTACAGCTTCTGGATGACCGGACCCATTTTTTCCATTCCGCTTGGGAAGCAGATTTCTTTGCCGTGATCATTAATCTTTCCGACTGGAGAGATAACTGCAGCAGTACCGCAAAGACCACACTCTGCAAAATCTTTAACCTCATCGAAGTAGACCTCACGCTCTTCAGCTTCCAGTCCAAGGTACTCCTTTGCAACGTAGATCAGAGAACGACGTGTGATGGAAGGAAGGATGCTGTCAGACTTCGGTGTTACAACCTTGCCGTCTTTAGTAACGAAGATGAAGTTTGCTCCGCCTGTCTCCTCAACTTTTGTACGAGTCTTGGGATCAAGGTACATGTTCTCATCAAAGCCCTGTTTGTGAGCATCTACGATAGCATGAAGGCTCATTGCGTAGTTCAGGCCAGCCTTGATGTTACCGGTTCCGCAAGGTGCGGCACGGTCATAGTCGCTGACACGGATCGTGATCGGTTTGGCGCCGCCTTTAAAGTACGGACCAACCGGTGTTGTAAGGATACGGAACTGATATTCGTCAGCCGGTTTAACACCGATCACGGCGTTGGAACCAAACATGTACGGGCGAAGATAAAGTGTTGCGCCGGAACCATATGGCGGAACCCATGCAGCATTTGCCTTAACAACCTGCTCAACAGCGTCGATAAATCTTTCCTTCGGGAATACCGGCATTTCAAGTCTTGCCGCAGATGCAGCGATACGCTCTGCGTTCAGGTCAGGACGGAAAGTAACGATATGTCCGTCTTCTGTTGTGTATGCCTTCAGACCCTCGAATACACTCTGAGAATACTGAAGCACACCAGCACACTCGTTGAGTACGATATTAGGGTCTGTGCTTAAAGTACCCTCATCCCATTTTCCATCTTTAAAATTAGACACGTATCTGTAGTCGGTTGGCATGTAAGCGAATCCGATGCTGGACCAGTCGATGTTCTTTTTTTCCATAACGATTCCTCCGTTTACAATTTTTACTTTTTACCATTGTAAAACTTTTACGTGATGACTTCAATAGTTTTTTGTTCCTTTTTTTCATTTGCTTGTAATTTTAATATGATTTCGATATAATAAAAATTATCTATGGACTGGAGGGAAAAATGGACAATCACGAATTTGAAGACCTTGGAAAAAAGATTCAGGATATTGTAGATAATGCAGTGAATTCAAACAGCTATCACGAATTAAGCCATACGATCAACCAGACAGTAAATAAGGCCATTGATTCCGGAAGCGAAGCGCTGAAAAATGCGCTGAATTCCGTGTTTGATCCGGGTGCTGATCCGGAATTCCGTAAGAAAAGCTATACATACCAGAGCCCTTATTACGGAAGAAGCAGAAAAGCAAAGCAGCAGGCTGCAAGGAAACAGTCGGAACTGCTCTACGGAAAGACTACCGGTGAGAATCTCAAAGGCATGATGATGGCAGTTTCCGGTGGGATACTTTTAAGTGGCATGGGGCTTGGAGCCATGGTGCTTCTGATCTGGATGGGCATTGGACACAGCGGTGCACTTGCAGCAGGTGTGCTTGGAGTGATGTGTGCAGGCGCAGCAGGTGGCGGTGCTCTTTTGGGAGCAGGAACAAGCCGTCTCGGAAGACTGGGACGTTTCCAGAAATATATCCGTGCGCTGGGAGACCACACCTACTGTAATTTTCAGAAGCTTGCCCAGGCAGCAGGAAAGAACGAGAAATTTGTAAAAAAGGATATCAGCAGAATGATCCAGAAGGGCTGGTTTCTGGAAGGCCATGTGGATGAGCAGGGAACCTGTCTGATCACCAGTAATGAGACCTATCAGCAGTATCTGGAAACACAGAAGCAGCTGGAGCTTCGTAAACAGGAAGCAGATCCTAAGGTTCAGCTGGAGGAGAATATGAGTCCGGAAGCCCAGGAAGTCCTGAGAAAAGGAAATGAATTTCTGGTAAAGATCCGTGAGAGCAATGACGCCATTCCCGGGGAAGAAATTTCCGCAAAGATTTCCAGGATGGAAATGATCGTTCAGAAAATTTTTGAGCGTGCAGGAGAGCATCCGGAGGTGATTCCGGATCTTAAGAAAATGATGGATTACTATCTGCCCATGACTGTGAAGCTTCTGGAAGCTTATGAGGATATGGATGGACAGCCTGTACAGGGCGAGAATATCACGGCTTCCAAGAAAGAAATTGAAGAAACCATTGATACACTGAATATTGCTTTTGAGAAACTTCTGGATTCCATATTCCGGGATACCGCATGGGATGTATCCACCGATATTTCTGTGCTGCATACAGTTCTGGCACAGGAGGGACTGACAGAGGATGATTTCGAAAAAATGAAACAGAATGCGGAAATGAAATAAGTACAACGAGCAGATCAGAAGCTGAAATACAGACATCTGCCGGAAGGTACAGCTGATCAAGGAGAATGCTTATGGGAGAAGAATTTAAAGACTTTGAGGTAGAAGCACCGGTGCTGACTCTGGAACCGGATCTCACGGAAGAAAAAGAAGAAATTGCAAAAAAAGAACCGGAGAAACCCCAGGAGCCTGCAGTAGAGGAACCGGTGTTATCTCCCCAGGAACAGAAAATCGTAGAAGATTTTGCAGCAAAGATCGATATTGAAAATACAAACCAGATTCTGCAGTACGGAGCCGGCACTCAGAAGAAGATGGCAGATTTTTCTGATGCAGCGCTGGTAAATGTGAAGACACAGGATCTTGGGGAGGCAGGAGAGCTTCTTGCAAATGTGGTAGGAGAATTGAAGGATTTTGATGCCACAGAGGAAAAGGGATTTTTCGGCTTTTTCAAAAAACAGACAGCGAAGGTGGAAACTCTGAAAAACCGTTACACAAAGGCCGAGGGAAATGTGACGAAGATCACGGAAGCTCTGGAGCAGCACCAGATGCGTCTGATGAAAGATTCTGCCGTGCTGGATAAAATGTATGAGCAGAACCTTGCATACTTTAAAGAACTTTCCATGTACATTCTTGCGGGTAAAAAGAAGCTTAGGGAAGTCAGAGAAGGCAAGCTCAACGAATTGCATCAGAAGGCAGCGGCAAGCGGACTTCCGGAAGATGCACAGGCTGCCAATGATCTGGAAAGCAAATGTGACCGCTTTGAGAAAAAGCTTCATGATCTGGAGCTTACCAGAACCATTTCTATGCAGACTGCACCGCAGATCCGCATGATCCAGAACAATGATACGACGATGATCGAGAAGATCCAGACAACCATTGTAAATACCATTCCTCTCTGGAAAAGCCAGATGGTGCTGGCTCTAGGGATCGCGCACTCCACAGAAGCCGCACAGGCACAACGGCAGGTTACGGATTTTACTAATGAACTTCTGAAGAAAAATGCGGAAACGCTTCACCTGGCATCTGTGGAAACTGCAAAGGAATCCCAGCGTGGTATTGTAGATATTGAAACTCTGAAAAAAACCAATCAGGAACTGATCCAGACACTGGATGATGTGATGAAAATCCAGCAGGAAGGCCGTGAAAAACGTCAGGCAGCAGAGGCAGATATGAGACGTATGGAAAACGAACTGAAAACAAAGCTGCTGGAGATCCGACGTTAGGAGTAAGAGTAAAAAGATAGTTCGGAAAGGAAAGGCAGGGCGTTTGAAGACACCTGCCTTTCAGGATTCATAAAGGAGATTTTTATGTACAGAGATCATACAAAAGTAATAAAAATTGGAAATCGTGTTATCGGAGGAGGAAATCCGATCCTTATCCAGTCCATGACCAATACGAAAACTGAAGATGTAGAAGCAACGGTTGCGCAGATCCTTTCACTGGAAAAAGCAGGCTGTGATATTATCCGCTGCGCAGTTCCTACTATGGAAGCTGCGAAGGCTTTATCCCAGATCAAAAAGCAGATCCATATTCCGCTGGTTGCGGACATCCATTTTGATTATCGCCTTGCCATTGCAGCCATGGAGAACGGTGCGGACAAGATCCGTATCAATCCGGGAAATATCGGTTCCAAAGAGAGGATCCAGGCAGTTGTGGATACAGCAAAGGAACGGAATATCCCTATTCGTGTAGGAGTAAACAGCGGTTCCCTTGAAAAAGAACTGGTAGAAAAATATCACGGTGTTACAGCCGAAGGACTTGTGGAGAGTGCTCTTGATAAGGTGCACATCATTGAAGAGATGGGATATGACAATCTTGTGATCAGCATCAAATCTTCTGATGTTCTCATGTGCGCCAGAGCCCATGAACTGATCGCAGAAAAAACACAGTATCCTCTTCATGTGGGAATTACAGAAGCAGGAACTCTGTATTCGGGAAATATCAAATCAGCTATCGGACTTGGGATCATCCTGTATCAGGGAATCGGAGATACCATCCGTGTTTCTCTGACAGGCGCGCCGCTGGAAGAAGTGAAATCAGCCAAAAGGATCCTGAAAACGCTGGGACTTCGCAAAGGAGGCGTGGAGGTTGTTTCTTGTCCGACCTGCGGAAGAACAAAAATCGATCTGATCGGCCTTGCAAACCAGGTAGAGACTATGGTACAGGATATTCCTCTTGATATTAAGGTTGCGGTTATGGGCTGTGTGGTAAATGGACCGGGAGAGGCGAAGGAAGCAGATCTTGGAATTGCAGGAGGCGATGGTGTTGGTCTTCTGATCCGGCATGGAGATGTTGTAAAAAAAGTACAGGAAACGGATCTTCTGGATACACTTCGTCAGGAACTTCTTACCTGGAATGAGCAGGAGTCATAATGGAGAAAGATTTTTTTGATGTATTTCCGCATCTTAAAGTGAAGAAAGAGCTGGAAGAACTTCTGGACATGGTATTTGTGACAAAGGTTTCCATGAACCCCGGAAGAACTCATCTGAGGGTTTATATCGAAAGCAGCCGCTGGATACACAAGAAGAATATTTTTGCGCTGGAAGATGAGATCGAACGGCAGTGCTTTCCGGGGATTCCCATGACTGTAACAGTTGTGGAAAAATTTCATCTTTCCGAGCAGTATACACCGGAGAACTTTCTGGAAAGCTACCGTTCCAGTATGGAGATGGAGCTGCGCAACTATAACATGCTGGAGTACAATCTGTTCCGCAGATCAAAAATCATTTTTACAGGAAAAGATACCTTGCGTATGGAGCTTCCGGATACGGTTATTTCCAGACAGAAAAGCGAAATACTTGTTGAATATTTTCATAAGGTTTTCTGTGAACGCTGCGGTATGGATCTGAAAGTGGAACTGGATTTTGTGGAAGTGAAAGAGAGTAAATACCGGAAAAATGCTGCACTTCAGATCAAACAGGAAGTGGAAAATGTCCTGAAGCATGCCAAACTCAGCGGGGATCAGGAAAGCGAACCGAAGCAGGAGGATACAGCCAGGGAAGAGACAAAGAAAACCTCTGGAGATAAGAAGGGCGAAAAGACAAACGAGAAGAAATCCGTTGACAAAAAACAGCAGAAGGTTCAGAAGGGAGATTTCCGCGGCAGCTTCGGATTCCGCAGGGACAGCAATCCGGATGTGGTTTACGGCAGAGATTTTGATGGAGAAACGATTCCGCTGGAGAGCATTACCGGTGAGATGGGTGAGGTTATCATCCGATGTCAGGTTATGGATGTGGAAGCTCGTGAGATCCGAAATGAGAAAACGATCCTGATCTTCCCTGTGACCGATTTTACGGACAGTATTGTTGTGAAGATGTTTCTGCGTAACGAGCAGGTTCCGGAAGTGACGGAAAGTGTAAAAAAAGGCGCATTCCTGAAGCTGAAGGGAGTTACCACCATTGACCGTTTTGACAGTGAGCTTACTATTGGAAATATTACAGGTATCAAGAAAATCGCCAATTTTACCAGCACAAGAATGGATACCAGTCCTCAGAAGCGTGTGGAGCTTCACTGTCACACCAAGATGAGCGATATGGATGGTGTCAGCGATGCAAAGGCATTGGTAAAACGTGCCTATGAGTGGGGACATAAGGCTATCGCTATCACGGATCATGGCGTGGTGCAGTCCTTCCCGGAGGCAAATCACTGCTTTGATGCCTGGGGCGGTTGTGTTCCAAAGGAGTCTGATTTTAAGGTGCTCTATGGAATGGAAGCGTATCTGGTAGACGATCTGAAGGGTATGGTCACCAATTCCAAAGGGCAGCGGCTGGATGGAGATTTTGTTGTTTTTGATATTGAGACTACGGGATTCTCAGCACTAACCTGCAGGATCATTGAGATTGGCGCGGTAAAAGTGGAAAAAGGACAGATCACAGATCGTTTTTCCACCTTTGTAAACCCGGAAGTGCCCATTCCGTTCCGTATTGAGCAGCTGACAAGCATCAATGATTCCATGGTCCTGGATGCACCTGTGATAGAGGAAGTACTGCCGAAATTCCTGGAATTCTGTGAGGGCTGCGTGATGGTGGCCCATAATGCGGACTTTGATATGAGCTTTATTATTGAAAACTGTAAACGGCAGGGGATTTCGGATGATTTTACTTATGTGGATACCGTTGGTATGGCTAGATTCCTTCTTCCTGCCCTGAACCGTTTTAAATTGGATACGGTAGCCAAGGCAGTAGGTGTTTCTCTTGATCATCACCACAGAGCTGTGGATGATGCGGCATGTACCGCAGAGATTTTTGTGCGGTTTGTAAAGATGCTGGAAGAAAGAGATATTTTTGATGTGGATGAGATGAACAGGCAGGGGGCGGTTTCACCGGATACCATCCGAAAGCTGCCCACATACCATGCTATTGTTTTTGCAAGAAATGAGACCGGAAGGATCAATCTGTACAAGCTGGTAAGCCAGTCCCATTTAAAGTACTATCACAGAAGACCAAGGGTTCCCAAAAGCGTGCTGGAAAAATACAGGGAAGGCCTTCTGGTGGGAAGTGCCTGCGAGGCAGGAGAGCTTTATCAGGCACTTCTTCGCAATGCACCGGATCAGGAGATCGCCAGACTGGTAAATTTTTATGACTATCTGGAAATCCAGCCTCTTGGGAACAATGCGTTTATGCTTGCGGATGAAAAACATGATATGATCAATTCTGAGGAAGACTTAAAAGAGATAAACCGGAAGATCGTAAAACTTGGAGAACAGTTCAAAAAACCGGTGGTTGCCACCTGTGATGTGCATTTTATGGATCCTCAGGACGAGGTTTACCGACGGATCATCATGGCAGGAAACGGATTTTCTGATGCAGATAACCAGGCCCCGCTTTATCTTCGTACAACGGAGGAAATGCTGGAGGAATTTTCCTATCTGGGAAGTGAAAAGGCGGAAGAGGTGGTGATCACCAATACCAATAAGATCGCGGATATGATCGAGAAGATATCACCGATCCATCCGGATAAATTTCCACCGGTCATTGAGAACTCCGAGCAGGATCTTAAGAATATCTGTTTCACGAAGGCCCACGAAATGTACGGAGATCCGTTGCCGAAGATCGTGGAGGACCGTCTGGACAGGGAGCTGAATTCTATTATCTCCAATGGTTATGCGGTAATGTATATCATTGCACAGAAGCTTGTGTGGAAGTCCAATGAGGACGGCTATCTGGTTGGATCCCGTGGTTCTGTAGGTTCTTCTCTGGCAGCGACCATGTCCGGTATCACGGAGGTAAACCCTCTGCCGCCTCATTATCTCTGTCCGAATCCGGACTGTAAATACAGTGATTTTGATTCCCCTGAGGTGAAAAAATACGCGGGTATGGCAGGATGTGATATGCCGGATAAGATCTGTCCGAAATGCGGTGCCAGGATGAACAAGGAAGGCTTTGATATTCCTTTTGAGACATTCCTTGGTTTTAAAGGTGATAAGGAGCCGGATATCGACCTGAACTTTTCCGGTGAATATCAGGCCAATGCCCACCGGTATACAGAGGTTATCTTCGGAAAAGGGCAGACCTTTAAGGCGGGAACCATTGGTACCCTTGCGGAAAAAACCGCATTTGGTTATGTGAAGAACTATTATGAGGAACGGGGGCAGCACAAGCGTTACTGTGAGATCAACCGTATCGTGAAGGGCTGCACCGGTGTCCGCCGTACTACTGGCCAGCATCCGGGAGGTATCATCGTACTGCCTATGGGTGAGGAGATTGAGAAATTTACACCTGTGCAGCACCCGGCCAATGATGTGAACAGTGATATCATTACCACACATTTTGATTACCATTCCATTGACGGAAATCTTCTGAAGCTTGATATACTTGGACACGATGATCCGACAATGATCCGTATGCTGGAGGATCTGACCGGCATCAGTGCAAGAACAGTTCCGCTGGACCAGAGAGATGTCATGTCCCTGTTTGCGGGAACGCAGGCTCTGGGGATCAGCCCGGAGGATATCGGCGGCTGCAGGCTGGGATGCCTCGGGATCCCGGAGTTTGGTACAGACTTTGCCATGCAGATGTTGATCGATACCAAGCCGAAATATTTTTCTGACCTGGTACGTATTGCTGGACTTTCCCATGGCACGGATGTATGGCTTGGAAATGCCCAGGTATTGATCCAGAATGGTACAGCTACCATTTCCACAGCAATCTGTACGCGAGATGATATTATGATCTATCTCATCGGAAAAGGAGTGGAAAGTGGTCTGGCGTTTACCATCATGGAGAGTGTCCGTAAGGGAAAGGGGCTTCGTGAGGAATGGATCCAGACTATGAAAGAGCATGATGTTCCGGACTGGTATATCTGGTCCTGTAAGTTGATTAAGTACATGTTCCCGAAAGCCCATGCGGCAGCCTATGTTATGATGGCGTATCGTATCGCCTGGTATAAAGTGTTTCATCCACTGGCTTATTATGCAGCATTTTTCAGTATCCGTGCCACTTCCTTTTCCTATGAACTGATGTGCATGGGAAAAGAACGTCTGGAATATTATATGGCGGAGATCCGGAAAAAAGGTGATGAGGCATCCAAGAAGGAACAGGATACACTGAAGGATATGAGAATCGTACAGGAAATGTACGCCAGAGGTTTTGATTTTGTGCCGATCGATCTTTATAAGGCAAAGGCACACCGGTTCCAGATCATCGGAGATAAACTGATGCCTGCTCTGGATACCATAGAGGGTCTTGGAGATAAGGCAGCAGAGGCAGTTGTGGATGCTGCCGCAAAAGGCAGATTCCTTTCCAAGGATGATTTCCGTGATCGTACCAAGGTCAGCAAGACCGTTATCGATCTGATGGATGATATGGATCTTTTTGGAGATATCCCGCAGTCCAATCAGATGTCACTGTTTGATTTTACGGGTTGATATATGATACCGGAAGGGCTTACAATAAATAAAAAATACTGCCGTTTATCCTGAAGGCTGATCTGGCAGTGAGAACTCCCAGGAGGATACCAGATACTATGAAAAAAGAAGAATTAAGATACCTGCAGCGACTTGCGGAGCTATATCCTACTATAGCAAAGGCTTCAACAGAGATCATCAATCTGCAGTCTATATTAAACCTTCCGAAAGGTACCGAGCATTTCATGTCGGACATTCATGGAGAATACGATGCGTTTTCCCATGTTCTTCGGAATGGATCAGGGGCTGTACGAAAAAAGATCGATGATGTATTCGGACATACCTTAAGCAACAGCGACAAACGTTCTCTTGCCACACTGATCTATTATCCGAAGGAAAAGATGGAGGTTGTAAAAAAACAGGAAGAAGACATGGAGAATTGGTACAAGATCACACTTTATCGTCTGATCGAAGTATGCAAGACAACGGCATCCAAATATACCCGTTCCAAGGTCCGTAAGGCACTTCCTGCAGACTATGCATATGTGATCGAGGAGCTGATCACAGAGAAAGCGGAAGTTCTGGACAAAGAAGCATATTACGATGCCATCGTCAATACGATCATTGAGATCGGCCGGGCAGAGAATTTTATCATTGCCCTGGCAGAACTGATCCAGCGTCTTGTTGTGGATCATCTTCATGTGCTGGGAGATATTTATGACAGAGGTCCGGGCCCGCATTTCATCATGGATCGTTTGATGAAATATCATTCGCTGGATATCCAGTGGGGAAATCATGATGTGGTCTGGATGGGAGCTGCTACAGGACAGAAAGCCTGCATTGCAACGGTGATCCGGAACAGCATCCGTTACCGAAATATGGATATTCTTGAGGATGGATATGGGATCAATCTCATGCCTCTGGCAACCTTTGCAATGGAGGCTTATAAGGATGATCCATGTACTGCTTTTGAGATGAAGGGAGATGCCAATAACTATAGTATTCTGGAAGAAGAGCTTGGACGGAAAATGCACAAGGCTATTGCCATTATCCAGTTTAAGCTGGAGGGGCAGCTGATCCGCCGGCACAAAGAATTCCATATGGAAAATCGTTGTTTGCTTCATAGGATCGATCCGAAAAAGGGAATGATCACACTTCCGGACGGAAAAGAATATCCGCTGACCGATACATATTTTCCTACTATTGACTGGAAAAAGCCATATGAACTTACTACAGAGGAAAAGGATGTAATGGAACGCTTGGATTCCGCGTTCCGAAACTGCGAGAAACTGCAGAATCATGTCCGGCTTCTTCTGGACAAGGGAGGCCTTTATAAAACTTATAATGGAAATCTTCTGTTCCATGGAAGTATTCCGCTTAATGAGGATGGAAGTCTGAAAGAAGTCCAGATTTATGGAAAAACCTACAAAGGAAAAGAATTGTACGATGTTCTTGAGACTTATGTGCGCCGGGCGTTTTTCTCTGTAAATGAGGATGAAAAGCGTAAAGGCAGGGATATTATGTGGTATATCTGGGCAGCTCCGAATTCACCGCTGTTCGGAAAAGACAAGATGACCACCTTTGAACGTTATTTTATTAAAGATAAGGAAACACATAAAGAAACTAAAAATGCCTACTATCATCTTCTGGAAAATGAGAATGTTGTAGATGATCTGCTCCGTGAATTTGAACTGGATCCGGAAAAAGGTCACATCATCAACGGGCATGTGCCGGTTCACCAGAGTGAGGGAGAGAGTCCTGTAAAATGCAATGGCAAAGTTCTTGTGATCGACGGCGGTTTTTCCAGACCATATCAGAAGGTTACGGGGATTGCCGGTTATACACTGGTTTATAATTCCTACGGGCTGATCCTGTCTGCTCATGAGCCTTTTACTTCTGCGGAAGAAGCGGTAGCCAAGGAGCAGGATATTGTTTCCAACAGGGTGGCAGTTCACTACAATAACAAACGTACTCTGGTCGGTGATACCGATACCGGAACTGCTCTGAAGGAAAGGATCAGTGAGCTGATCCAGCTTCTGGAAGCTTACAGAAAAGGTATCATCAAAGAGAAAAAATAAGCAGAATTGAGAAATACAAGAAGGGTTTCCTGTATGCTATAGTAAACAGAGGTAATGCAGATGAGAAAAAACAAAAGAAGAAAAAAACGGCTGAGAGCAGTTCTGATCCTGTTGATCATTCTGTTTATTCTGGCAGGACTGGGAGGGATGCTGTATGTTTCCCACAGGGATAAAGTGGAAAAAGAACAACGAAGAGAGGCCGCATTGGCTGCATTGGACAGTATTCCGGAGGTGACAGCAACTCCGGCAGCAACAGCAACACCGGTTCCGACAGCGACACCGACACCGTCATTGACACCGGTCCCGACAATCCTTCCGGCATTTGAACCGGAAAATTATCAAGGGATCTGGTACAGCGAAGACGGGCTGACAACGATCGATATTTATGATATCAGTCTGAAATCTGTTTCCTTTACCTATAAGAGAGTGAATGGAAAAGATCCTTCCATGACCGCAGAAGCAGATGTGACTGCAGAGGTAGCAGGAAATGCCACACAGTTCCGTTTTAAGGATTCCGAAGGGAATAAGGCAAAAGGAGAGTTTGTTTTCGATAAAAGTGGTGAGCTTTATGTGAAGGTAAAAACATATGAACGGGGAGATGGATCTCTGACCTATCCGAAAACAGAGTCTATTATGACCCGGCAGGAGCCATCCCTGGAAGTATCCGAAAATTCCGAAGAAGATGCTTCCTATAATGAAAGCAACGAAAATTCCTATGAACAGGAATCCTACAGCGAAAGCAGTGAAGATTCTTCTGATGAAAATACAGAAGAATATGAGATTCCCTACGGAGAAGAAGAAACCTATTATACGGAATGATCAAAAAAATAAAACACGGTAAAATAAAGAATCCCCGGATTTTGGCAATCAGGGAATCCCGATACAGGAATTCCCGAAACTGTTCCACATTTCCGGGGATCTCTTTATTTAATCATTTTTTTGCGGTCTGTGCGGCCGACGAGATAATCGATGCTGGTGTCGTAATAATTTGCCAGCCGGATAAGCATTTCGATAGGAATATTACGGGATCCCGTTTCATAATGGGAATAAGAACGCTGACTGATATGAAGAATCTCACTTAATTCTCTTTGGGACAGATCCGCGTCTGTACGTAAATCCTGAATACGCTGAAATTTCATTGTGCTCACCTCTTCTTTCTATTGAAAGTATAAAACAGAACGAAATGCACCCTTGCAAAAGGGAGCAAAATGGACTATACTAAATTTATTATCTTCTAAAATTCAGAAAATGTCTATCTGAAAATTCCCTTGTTTTTAACTGAATGCGGATTGTGAATATCCGCCTGACCTGAAAAGACGAAAATATGGAAGATCGGGATCCGTTTTTTCGCAGAAAGGAATGTATTTGTTTGCGAGTGTTTTATCAGCAGCGATCTACGGAATGGAAGTACGTGAGATCCAGGTTGAGGCAGATGTCAGTGATGGTCTGCCTTCTTTTGCTATGGTAGGATTTCCCTCTGCCCAGGTGAGAGAGGCCCAGGAAAGAGTCCGGACTGCATTTAAGAATAACCGGCTTTGTCTGCCGCCAAAAAAAGTAACTGTAAATTTTGCACCTGCCGATATGAAAAAGGAAGGAGCCGGTTTTGATCTGCCTGTGGCGGCTGCAGTACTTGCGGCTGCCGGAATTCTGGAACCGGATCTTCTGGAAGGAGTTATGATCGTGGGAGAGATCAGTCTGAATGGAGAGATCCATGGGGTTGCCGGAGTTTTGCCTCGGGTGATCCGCGCAAGAGAGCTGGGCTTACGCTTTTGTGTTATTCCGGAGGAAAATATCCGGGAGGGGAATCTGGTGAAGGATATGCAGGTGTTTGGAGTAAAAAGTCTGAATGACATGATCCGGTGTCTGAGAGACCCAAACACTTATACAGCTGCGTATCAGGAAAAAGAAAAAACAGAAAATAAACCGGAAAAACCAAATGTTGATTTTGCGGACATCTGCGGGCAGGAAGGAGCCAGGCGGGCGGCAGAGATCGCAGTGAGCGGTTTTCATAATATTCTTTTTATCGGACCGCCAGGATCCGGAAAGACCATGCTGGCAAGACGTCTGCCTACCATTATGCCGGAGATGACATTTGAGGAAAGCCTGGAGATCACCAAGGTATACAGTGTGGCAGGACTTCTCACGGAAAAAGATCCGCTGATCCGGCAGAGGCCTTTTCGAAGTCCGCATCATACCAGTTCCCCTCAGGCTTTGGCAGGTGGCGGCAGGATACCGGGGCCGGGGGAGATCACTCTTGCACACAGAGGTGTTCTTTTTCTGGATGAGATGCCGGAATTTTCCAGAAAAAGCCTGGAGATCCTGCGTCAGCCGCTGGAAGATAAGGAGATCCATCTGTCCAGAGCTGCCGGAACCTATGTTTTTCCGGCCAGTTTTATGCTGGCGGCAGCGATGAATCCCTGTCCCTGCGGATTTTACCCGGATATGAACAGATGTCGTTGTACGTCAGGGGAGATCACGCATTATCTTGGAAAGATCAGCCAGCCTCTCCTGGAGCGTATTGATATCTGCACAGAAGTTCCGGCAGTGAGTTTTTCAAAAATGAAAAAGAAAATTGCAGGGGAATCCTCTGCTCAAATAAGAAAGAGGGTGGAAGCAGTACAGGAGATCCAGAGAGAACGTTACAAAAAGGAAAAATTTTGCTTCAATGGGGAGCTTGACGGAAGAAAACTGGAAAAATACTGTGTAATGACGGGAGGGGCAGACAAACTTCTGGAGCAGGCATATGAGCAGTTTCAATTCAGTACCAGAGCATATCATAAGATCCTGAAAACGGCCAGGACCATCGCGGATATGGAATCCTCCGAAAAGATAAAGGAAGAACATATCTGCGAAGCTCTGACGTACCGGGCATATGATAAGAAATACTGGTCATAAAACAGAAAAAAGGAAGGTATTTTATATGGAAGAAATACAGCAAACAAGGATCCGGTGTGCCCGGAAGGACAGTAGTGTTTATCCGGCAAGACTTCAGGAACTTCCTGGTATGCCAAAACAATTATATTATATTGGAAGATTTCCGGATGATGACAAACCTACAGCTGCAATTGTAGGAGCAAGGCTGTGCAGTCCTTACGGACGGATACAGGCATTTAATTACGGAAAATTCTTAAGCGAACATGGGGTACAGGTGATCAGCGGTATGGCGGCCGGCATTGATGCTGAGGGCCACAAGGGTGCTCTGGAAGGTGGTACCCCGACCTTTGCCGTGCTGGGAAATGGCGTGGACATCTGTTATCCTTCATCCAGCAGAGGTATTTACCGGAGGATCCCCGAAAAAAACGGAGGGATCATCAGCGAATATGAACCAGGTACCAAAGGCAGGGCATATTATTTTCCGGCAAGGAACCGGATCATCAGCGGACTGGCAGATCTGGTGCTTGTGGTGGAAGCAAAAGAAAAGAGCGGATCACTGATCACAGCTGCCTGTGCACTGGAACAGGGGAAGATGGTATACGCCATTCCGGGAGCGGTAAATGATGCGCTGAGCAGAGGCTGTCACAAGCTGATCTACGACGGAGCAGGAATTGCATACTCTCCGGAAATACTTCTGGATGAGTGGGGATTATCTGTGAAAAAAAAGACAAATTTGTCTGAAAAAAGCAAGTTAGGACTTGCAACGGATTTGGATTTGGTGTATAGTTGTCTCGATTTACGACCAAAAAATCTGGATCATATTATCAGAAAAACCGGTTTTTCACCGGGAAAAACAGCCGGGATCCTGGGACAGCTTATTTTGATGGGGCTTGTGAAGGAAACCGGGAGACAGTATTATATCAGACTTGAATAAATGCTTTTTTGCCCGGAGATTTAGCAGGAGTTTTTAAGCCGGACAGGAAGGCAGAATGAGATTAGGAGAGGTAAAATGGCCAAAAATCTGGTGATAGTAGAGTCACCTGCTAAAATGAAGACAGTAAAGAAATTTCTGGGGGCAAATTATACAGTAGAAGCGTCCAACGGTCATGTGAGGGATTTTCCCAAGAGCCAGTTTGGTATTGACGTGGACAATGATTTTGAACCGAAGTATATTACAATACGGGGAAAGGGTGAGCTTCTTGCAAAACTTCGTAAAGAAGCAAAAAAAGCAGATAAGATCTATCTTGCAACTGACCCTGACCGTGAGGGAGAAGCAATTTCCTGGCATCTGATGCAGGCTTTGAAGACAGATACTGCAAAGATGCACAGAATCACATTTAATGAAGTAACAAAAACAGCAGTTAAGGCGTCCATCAAGCAGGCCAGGGAACTGGACATGAATCTGGTAGATGCACAGCAGGCCAGGCGTATGCTGGATCGTATGGTAGGTTATACCATCAGTCCGCTGCTCTGGGCCAAGGTAAAAAGAGGCTTAAGTGCAGGCCGTGTACAGTCTGTGGCACTGCGTATCATCTGTGACAGAGAAGATGAGATCAATGCATTCATTCCTGAAGAATACTGGAGCCTGGAGGGTGAATTTCAGGTAAAGGGTGAGAAGAAACCGTTGACAGCCAAGTTCTATGGAACAGATAAAAAACTTCCGATCAGAAACCGTCAGGAAATGGATGAGATCCTGAAAAGTCTGGAAGACTGTAAATATGAGATCACAGAAGTAAAAAAAGGTGAGAGGATCAAAAACGCTCCCCTTCCGTTTACCACAAGTACTCTGCAGCAGGAAGCTGCCAAGACACTGAATTTTTCTACGCAGAAGACTATGCGCCTGGCACAGCAGTTATATGAAGGCGTGGATGTAAAAGGCAGTGGTACGGTAGGTCTGATCTCCTATCTGCGTACGGATTCTACTCGAATTTCAGAGGAAGCAGATGCAGCAGCAAGAACTTATATTTCTGAGCAGTATGGTTTGGATTATGTTTCTCAGACAGAGAAGGCGATCAAAAACGGACAGAAGATACAGGATGCTCATGAGGCGATCCGTCCTACAGATATTGCGAGGACACCAGTTCTGGTGAAGGAATCCCTGACCAGGGATCAGTTCCGTTTATATCAGCTGATCTGGAGACGTTTTGCGGCGAGCAGAATGGCACCGGCACGTTATGAGACCACGTCTGTCAAGATCGGAGCAGGTGAGTATGTGTTCACGGTTGCAGCATCCAAGGTTGCCTTTGATGGCTTTATGTCTGTGTACACAGAAGAGGGCGATGACAAAAAGGGCAATGTTTTAAGTCAAAGTCTGGAAAAGGGTATGGAGCTGAAGCTGAAAGAACTGAAGCCGGAGCAGCATTTTACACAGCCGCCGGCACATTACACAGAGGCTTCACTTGTAAAGACTATGGAAGAACTTGGAATCGGACGTCCAAGTACGTATGCGCCGACCATCACAACGATCATCAGCAGACGCTATGTATCCAAGGAACAGAAAAATCTTTACGTCACAGAGCTTGGAGAGGTTGTTAATAATATTATGAAACAGGCTTTTCCAAGTATTGTGGATGTAAACTTTACAGCAACTATGGAGGGGCTTTTGGACTGCGTGGAAGCAGGTACCGTACAGTGGAAAACGGTTGTACGTAACTTCTATCCGGATCTGAAGCATGATGTGGATGAGGCTGAGAAAGAGCTTGAGAAAGTTGATATACAGGATGAGGTTACGGATGTGATCTGCGACAACTGTGGCCGCAACATGGTGATCAAGTACGGTCCTCATGGAAGATTTCTTGCATGCCCCGGATTTCCGGACTGCCGTAATACAAAACCATATTATGAGAAGATCGGTGTTGCATGTCCGAAGTGCGGCGGCGAAATTGTCATGAAAAAAACGAAAAAAGGCAGAAAATATTACGGATGTGAGAATAATCCGGAATGTGATTTTATGTCCTGGCAGAAACCTTCTGCAAAGAAATGTCCGAAATGTGGTAATTATATGCTCGAAAAGGGAAATAAGCTGGTTTGCAGCCAGGAAACCTGCGGATATGTGGAACAAAAACCAAAAGATGAAGATTGATTGAATAAATGCTTTTCTATTAATTTTCAGAAAATCCCGTTAAAAATAAAAAAATATAAAAATGTCTTGTAAATTTCCAGAATAACGTGTAATATTAGACTAGAAAAACGATTTCTTTCAAGGTACGAAAGTGAAAGGAGGAAAAATGAGCGTTCAGTTGCTAGATAAAACTAGAAAAATCAATAAGCTTCTGCATAACAGCAGCTCAAGCAAGGTAGTGTTTAACGACATTTGCCAGGTGCTCATGGAAACCTTAAGTTCCAATATCCTGGTACTCAGTAAGAAAGGTAAGGTTCTGGGAGTCAGTATCTGCCCGGGTGTGGATGAGATCACAGAGCTGATCGATGACAAGATCGGCGGACATATCGACCCGTTATTGAATGAGAGATTTCTTGGTGTTCTTTCCACAAAGGAGAATGTCAATCTCCAGACACTTGGCTTTGAGCATGTACCCGGAAATTATCAGGGAATCGTGAATCCGATCGATATTGCAGGTGAGAGACTGGGAACGTTATTCATGTACCGCAATGATTATCCCTATGATATTGAGGATATTATCGTCAGCGAGTATGGTACAACAGTTGTTGGCCTGGAAATGATGCGTGCGGTTCATGACGAGAACGCAGAAGAAGACAGAAAACAGCAGATCGTTAAATCGGCATTCAGTACATTGTCCTTCTCAGAACTTGAGGCGATCATCCATATTTTTGATGAGCTGGATGGGGATGAGGGTATCCTGGTTGCCAGCAAGATCGCTGACCGTGTAGGTATCACCAGATCCGTGATCGTAAATGCACTGCGTAAATTCGAGAGTGCAGGTGTGATCGAATCCCGTTCATCCGGTATGAAGGGAACTTACATTAAAGTTCTTAATGAAGTGATCTTTGATGAGCTTGAGGAGATAAAAGCACAGAGAAGCAAGAAGGCATAATGTGATCAGCACTGTCAGATGCTTGATATAAGATAAAGAACGTGACAAAAGAGACTTCCCGCTAGCGTGGGAGTCTCTTTTTTGTCTGTTTCATAAAATTAAAATAAATAATGAAATTAAGAAAACAAGAGAAAACAAGAGTATAAAAGAGATAAAACCAGAATAATATAGAAAAACCATATCTTAAAAGGGTTGCGAAAATATGTGAAATTCACTAATATAGCCATAGTGATTAGCACTCGTATAAAGTGAGTGCTAGCAGACGAAGATAGAACTTATAAAGGAGGAACATAGATCATGAAGTTAGTACCTTTAGGCGACAGAGTAGTATTAAAACAGGTTGAAGCAGAAGAGACAACAGCATCCGGAATCGTGCTTCCAGGACAGGCACAGGAGAAACCACAGCAGGCAGAGGTTATTGCAGTTGGACCTGGCGGAGTTGTAAACGGGAAAGAAGTAAAAATGGAAGTAGAAGTCGGAAATACTGTTATCTATTCAAAATATGCAGGAACAGAAGTAAAGATGGATGGAACGGATTATATTATTGTAAAGCAGGAAGATATCCTGGCAATCATTAAATAATATAAATATCTTATCGTATATCAATATAAATAGGAGGTCATTTTATCATGGCAAAAGAGATCAAATACGGCGCAGAAGCAAGAGCAGCACTTGAAGCTGGTGTAAATAAACTTGCAGATACAGTAAGAGTAACACTTGGACCGAAAGGAAGAAATGTAGTACTTGACAAATCTTTCGGTGCTCCGCTTATCACAAACGATGGTGTTTCCATTGCAAAAGAGATCGAGCTTGAGGACGGATTCGAGAATATGGGTGCTCAGATCATCAAAGAGGTTGCATCCAAGACAAACGATGTAGCTGGTGATGGTACTACAACAGCAACCGTACTTGCACAGGCAATGGTACATGAGGGAATGAAGAACCTGGCAGCAGGAGCGAACCCGATCATCCTCAGAAAAGGAATGAAAAAAGCAACAGATGTTGCAGTAGAAGCAATCAAGAAGATGAGCCAGGCAATCAACGGAAAAGCTCAGATCGCTAATGTAGCCGCAATCTCTGCAAGTGATGAGCAGGTTGGACAGCTGGTTGCAGACGCTATGGAGAAGGTTTCCAAGGATGGTGTTATCACTGTTGAGGAGTCCAAGACCATGCATACAGAGCTTGACCTTGTTGAAGGTATGCAGTTTGACCGTGGATATATTTCCGCATACATGTCTACAGATATGGAGAAGATGGAGGCAACTCTTGATGATCCGTATATTCTGATCACAGATAAGAAGATCAGCAACATCCAGGAGATCCTTCCGCTTCTTGAGCAGGTTGTTCAGGCTGGTGCAAAGCTTCTCATTATTGCAGAAGATGTTGAGGGTGAGGCTCTCACAACCCTGATCGTTAACAAACTGAGAGGAACCTTCCAGGTAGTAGCTGTTAAAGCACCTGGCTATGGTGACAGAAGAAAAGAGATGCTTCAGGATATTGCGATCCTGACAGGCGGACAGGTGATCTCTGATGAGCTTGGTCTTGATCTGAAGGAAGCTAAAATGGAGCAGCTCGGACGTGCAAAATCCGTTAAGGTTGCAAAAGAGAATACAGTTATCGTTGACGGCCTTGGCGATAAAGATGCCATCGCAAAACGTGTTGCTCAGATCCGTGCGCAGATCGAGGAGACAAAATCCGAGTTTGATAAAGAAAAACTTCAGGAAAGACTTGCAAAACTGGCAGGCGGCGTAGCTGTTATCCGTGTAGGTGCTGCTACTGAGACAGAGATGAAAGAAGCAAAGCTTCGTCTTGAGGATGCTCTTGCAGCAACAAGAGCAGCTGTTGAGGAAGGTATCATCGCAGGCGGTGGCTCTGCTTATATCCATGCTTCCAAAGAGGTTGCAAAGCTTGCAGCAACACTTGAGGGAGATGAGAAGACAGGTGCTTATGTGATCCTGAAAGCCCTTGAGGCTCCGTTGTTCCACATTGCTGCAAACGCAGGACTGGAAGGCGCTGTTATCATCAACAAGGTAAGAGAGTCTGAGGTAGGTACAGGCTTTGATGCTCTGAATGAGAAATATGTAAACATGGTTGAGAATGGAATCCTTGATCCTGCAAAGGTTACAAGAAGTGCACTTCAGAACGCAACAAGTGTTGCATCTACACTTCTTACAACAGAGGCTGTAGTTTCTACGATCAAAGAGGATACTCCTGCTCCGGCACCAAACCCGGGAATGGGAATGATGTAATTTCAAGCAGGCAGGTAAATAATTTACAAAATGAGAGGGCCTGCGTCATGGACGCGGCTCTCTTTTTGTGTTATAATCAAAAGAAATCAGTAAATTACGAAAGGAAGAAGCAAATGAGTGACTTATATTCAGAACTTCTGGTAAAGAAGAAACAGACAGGGAAGGATCTTGCTATAAAATACGGTCTTATTGCACTGACCGTGATCATGGTTCTGGGAGGTCTGGTGCTGAATGCACTTCTTCTGGTTCCGGCTATCGCTCTTGGTGTTGCATGCTATTTTGTAATTCCGAAAACAGACCTGGAATATGAATATCTGTTTGTTAACGGGGAACTGGATATTGATATGATCATGTCCAAGTCAAAGAGGAAAAGAGTAAAATCACTTCAGCTTGCGGAGGCTGATCTTGTGGCACCTCTGAAATCCCACAGAATGGATTATTACAACGGAAATCAGAAGATGAAAACCATAGACTTTTCCTCAGGTATTGAGGATCATAAGCGCTATGCCATGATCGTAAGAGACAGCGGAGAAACCTGCAAGGTGATCCTGGAACTGGATGATGAACTTGCCAATACCATGAAAAATTCTGCACCGAGTAAAGTTTTTTTGGATTGACATGAATCTTGTTTTTTGTTACACTAGTTCACAAATTTAAAATATCTTACACAAAGGGAGGAAATGCAATGGGTACTATTATTGGTGAAGGTATTACGTTTGATGATGTCCTGCTGGTTCCGGCTTATTCTAAAGTAATTCCGAATCAGGTTGATGTTTCAACGTATTTAACCAAGAAAGTAAAGCTGAATATCCCCATGATGAGTGCGGGAATGGACACAGTTACAGAGCACAGAATGGCAATTGCTATGGCCAGACAGGGTGGTATCGGTATCATTCACAAGAATATGTCCATTGAGGCACAGGCAGAAGAGGTTGACAAAGTTAAACGTTCTGAGAACGGTGTTATCACCGATCCATTTTATCTTTCAGCAGAGCATACACTGAAGGATGCCAATGATCTGATGGCGAAATACCGTATTTCCGGTGTTCCGATCACAGAAGGCAGAAAACTGGTAGGTATTATCACAAACCGTGATCTTAAATTTGAGACAGATTTCAGCAGAAAGATCAAGGAGTGCATGACTTCAGAAGGACTGATCACAGCTAAGGAAGGAATCACACTTGAGGATGCCAAGAAGATCCTTGCGAAATCCCGTAAGGAGAAATTACCCATTGTAGATGATGACTTTAATTTAAAAGGACTCATTACCATCAAGGATATCGAGAAACAGATCAAGTATCCGCTTGCAGCCAAGGATGCACAGGGAAGACTTCTCTGTGGTGCTGCGGTTGGCATCACAGCAAATGTGCTTGCGCGTGTTGATGCGCTTGTGAAGGCTAATGTAGATGTGATCGTAATTGATTCTGCACATGGTCATTCAGAAAACATTTTAAAAGCAGTCCGCGAGATCAAGGCAACATATCCGGAGCTTCAGGTAATCGCAGGTAATGTTGCAACAGGCGAAGCTACCAAGGCTCTGATCGAGGCTGGAGTAGATGCAGTCAAAGTTGGTATCGGACCGGGATCTATCTGTACAACACGTGTTGTTGCAGGTATTGGTGTTCCGCAGGTTACTGCAGTTATGGATTGTTATGAAGTGGCTAACAGCTACGGAATCCCGATCATTGCAGACGGCGGTATCAAATATTCCGGAGATATCACCAAGGCCATCGCAGCAGGTGCCAATGTCTGCATGATGGGAAGCATGTTCGCAGGATGCGATGAGAGCCCGGGAACATTCGAACTTTATCAGGGAAGAAAATATAAAGTATATCGTGGAATGGGATCTATCGCAGCTATGGAGAATGGCAGCAAGGATCGTTATTTCCAGGAGAATGCAAAGAAGCTTGTGCCGGAGGGTGTTGAGGGTCGTGTTGCGTATAAAGGACATGTTGAGGATACCGTATTCCAGCTGATCGGTGGTTTAAGATCCGGTATGGGTTACTGTGGAGCAGAAAATATTGAGAAGCTTAAGACAACAGGCAGATTCATCAAGATTTCAGCTGCATCTCTTAAAGAGTCACATCCACATGACATCCACATCACAAAAGAGGCTCCAAACTACAGTGTAGATGAATAATAAAGGAAAAAAAGGTAAGACCGGTAAAAAGTCACCCAGGCCGTCCCATAGCGGGCGGCCTGTTTCCGTAAAGAAAACTTCCTCCGGGTCTTCCAGAAGAAAAAAGAAGTCTTTGAGAAAAAAGAACCCGATCAAGATCCTGCAGAGGATTGTGCTGATATGTATCATTGTGATCGTTGCTTTTGCTGCGTGTGCGTTAGGATACGCATTTTTTGAGATGCGCATGGAACAGAGTGAAACTCAGTCCGGGCAGGAAGAAATATTCGGGAATGCCAGCGGAAATGGCGGACCGGAACAATGGCAGGCAGAAGGAGCACCTTTTATTGATGTGGAGCTTCTGACACCGAATTCCTATTCCAGACCACAGATTTCTATGGAACAGGTAAATTATATAGCCATTCATTATACGGCCAATCCGGGATCTACTGCCGTATCCAACCGGAATTATTTTGAAAATCTTGCGATAACGCAGGACAACAAAGTCAGCAGTCATTTTGTGATAGGGTTGGAGGGAGAAGTGGTACAATGTATTCCCACTTCGGAAATATCCTATGCCACAAATTCCAGAAATGTAGATACCATATCCATTGAATGCTGCCATCCGGATGAAACAGGGCAGTTTAATACAGCAACCTATGATTCAGCGGTAAAGCTGACAGCGTGGCTTTGTACACGCTTTGGACTGACTTCGGATCAGGTGATCCGTCATTATGATGTCACAGGTAAAGACTGTCCGAAGTATTACGTGGAAAATCCCGATGCATGGATCCAGATGAAATCAGACATTGCAGCACAGATCCAGACAGATTATGCATTACAGGGGAAATAAAGTGTTATTGTTTATTTTGTGAGCAACAAGAAGTCTGGAAAAATAATTTCTGAAAATAGGGGCTTGAAAATTAAGAAGAAGTATTGTAGTATAACAGCAGAAGCTGCATGACTGGCGGAAAGTAGGATCACCTACAGGGAGTGCAGTGAAGTGAGAAGCCGACCGCCTGGGCAGCCTGATAAGGGGTGTCCAGGCGGTTTTTTGTTACCGTTCATATCCTGGGATAATCCCCGGGCCTTACATTAGACAAGGAGGACTGTGAAAAATGACAACATTTTCACTTGAAAAAGAACTGAAAGAAAATTCCTATCCGGGAAGAGGAATTGTGATCGGACGTTCCGCTGACGGGAAACATGCAGTTACTGCATATTTTATTATGGGAAGAAGCGAGAACAGCAGAAACCGTATTTTTGTTGAGGATGGGGAAGGAATCCGTACACAGGCTTTTGATCCGTCCAAGCTTACAGACCCGAGCCTGATCATTTATGCACCGGTACGTGTCCTTGGAAATAAGACCATCGTAACAAACGGTGATCAGACAGATACGATCTATGAGGGAATGGACAGACAGCTCACCTTTGAACAGTCTCTCCGCAGCAGAGAGTTTGAGCCGGATGCGCCGAACTATACACCTCGTATTTCAGGCGTTCTTCATGTTGAAAACGGTAAATTCAATTATGCGATGTCTATTTTAAAGAGCAATAACGGAAATCCGGATTCCTGTCTTCGTTATACATTCGCCTATGAGAATGCGGCGGCAGGACAGGGACGTTTTATCCATACTTATAAATGCGATGGAAATCCACTTCCAAGTTTCGAGGGAGAGCCGAAGCTGGTAGAGATCCCAAACGATATTGATGAGTTTGCGGATCTCCTCTGGAAGAGCCTGAACCAGGATAATAAAGTTTCTCTCTTTGTTCGTTTTATTGACATTGAGACAGGAAATTATGAATCCAGGATCGTAAACAAGAATAAATAAGAAAATAGGGATATCACAGAGAATGGAGGAGCTTTTTCATGAAAGAATTACAGTTAAAATACGGATGTAACCCAAATCAGAAACCATCAAAGATCTATATGGCAGATGGAAGTGAGCTTCCGATCCAGGTACTCTCCGGAAGACCAGGATACATCAATTTCCTGGATGCCTTTAATGGTTGGCAGTTGGTACGTGACCTTAAGAAAGCAACCGGACTTCCGGCAGCAACTTCATTTAAGCATGTATCTCCGGCAGGTGCTTCCATCGGACTTCCGCTGAATGAGACACTGGCAAAGATCTACTGGGTAGATGATATGGACTGGAAAAATTTTTCCCCGCTTGCATGTGCGTATGCAAGAGCAAGAGGTGCAGATCGTATGTCATCATTTGGTGATTTTATTTCTCTTTCTGATGTCTGCGACAAAGATACCGCAATGCTGATCAAGAGAGAGGTTTCTGATGGTGTGATCGCACCAGGATATACAGAGGAGGCTCTTGAAATTCTGAAGCAGAAGAAAAAAGGCAATTACAATGTGATCCAGATCGATGAAAACTATGTTCCGGAACCTTTGGAGCACAAACAGGTATTTGGAGTCACCTTTGAGCAGGGCCGTCAGGAGCTGGCAATTGATGATGCGCTGATCTCCAATATTGTAACAGAGAATAAAGAGCTTACGGAAGAAGCCAAGAGAGATATGAAGGTTTCTCTGATCATCCTGAAATATACACAGTCCAATTCCGTATGCTTTGTTAAGGATGGACAGGCTATCGGCGTTGGTGCAGGACAGCAGTCCCGTGTACATTGCACACGCCTTGCAGGTCAGAAGGCAGATAACTGGTATCTCCGTCAGTGCCCGAAGGTACTGGAGCTTCCGTTTAAAGACACGATCACACGTGCGGAGAGAGATAATGCCATTGATGTTTACATTGGTGAGGAATATATGGATGTCCTTGCAGATGGTGCATGGGAAAAGACATTCACAGAGAAGCCGGAAGTGTTCACAAAAGAAGAGAAGAGAGCATGGCTGGATGGTCTTACCGGCGTGACACTGGGATCCGATGCATTCTTCCCGTTCAGTGATAATATCGAGCGCGCATATAAGAGCGGTGTAAAATATATTGCAGAGCCGGGCGGATCTGTACGTGATGACGCAGTTATCGATACATGTAATAAGTATGGAATGGTGATGGCATTTACAGGAATCCGCCTTTTCCACCACTAAAAGAGGCATGCCTTGACCATGATAAGCGGCTGAAATAAAAGATAAAAATATAAAGTCCCGAATCTGGATTTCTGAAAAAAAGAGTTCAGACTCGGGACTTTTTGATCGAAAAAGGATAGTTTTAAAAATAAAAAAGAACTCTGAAAAACTCAGAGTTCTGAAGAGCGATAGACGGGGCTCGAACCCGCGGTCTCGACCTTGGCAAGGTCGCGCGTTACCAACTACGCCACTATCGCATATGTCTTATCGCTTCAAGTATTTTCCTCAGCGACAAGACATATATTAGCATAGATTTTATATTCTGTCAAATGTTTTTTGGAATTTTTTTGAAATTATATACAACATATAAAGTTTATTCCAGACATCTGAAATAGAACTTGTATATGACAATATTTCGGTGGTTTATGAGTTATTGTCTAAGTGGTAATAGCGCAAAACATGATCCGGATAGTATTGGTCACCATAGTCCCATGGACCGGCAGGATCATGAAGGGGATCATCTTCATCACGTTGTGTGTTGCCGCTTGCCATCTGAGCAAAGGCCTGAGCACTTTGGGCCGTCCACACAGTCTGACCGTTTTCTTCCAGATAAGCAAAATAGGAATCGGCTCCGAAATTGTATGCCTGCAGAGCCAGACGGATTTTGGAAAGATCAGTCGGACCGGTACAGACAGCCTTTTCCAGAGCATATTTCAGCTCCTGGATGCCACAGGAAATAGAGTAAGAAGGATCTGTGATACCATTGGGCTGCTGAGGATATCTGGTGTTGTAGGCTCCTTCTGAGGATTGCATGGGATCGGTACCCTGTCCGGAGCTTTCCTGCATCATCACAGCCAGGATCAGGTCTACATAGTCGGACATATCATATTGTGCTGCTTCGCTGGAAACCTCATCGCGATAAGCTTCACAGGCTGCATTGATCTGATGGGCTTCCTCCTGCCTGCAGGAAAATTTGGAAAAACGCAGAAGGATACAGCCCACGATCAGCAGAAAAAGACATGTCAGAAAGATCTTCTGCCTTCGCACCTGCTGTACACGGAGTTTGTGGCGCTGTTTTTTAGTAAGGGTTGGTTTCTTGTGTTTTGTATTCATATAAGTATTGTATCCGTTACGGATAGATTTGACCAGTTAAAAAATATGATCTTTTTGTTAAAAATTTCTGAAGACTGTCCTGTGAAATTGCAAAATATGATCTGGTATGCTATGATAGTCGGGACAAACCGTAGAATGCCGGAAGAAAGGAGGCAAGATTTCATGCGAAAAAAACTTCTGGCAGTTATTTTATGTGCTTCTATGCTTTTCCCTGCATCCGTATCAGCAGAGGTACTGGGATATGAAGCAACACTGGATACATATACAAAGGAGAAAAAAACACCTCAGCAGTTTCAGATCGATGATGGGGCGGGAAATACAGTAAATGTTTTGGCGAAGAGTGATACGCTTTATGTTACAGCGAAAAATACGGAAATCCGGTCCAATCCGGGAGACAGTGGTACAGAGCTGCGTTCTGTGATACTGGGAACGAAACTTGAAAGAGTTGCAGTCTGTGACAATGGCTGGAGCAAGGTGACCTTCCAAAAGAAAGGTGAGAACAAGATCATCGGTTATGTTTCGGACAGCGTGCTCAGTGATATGGAGATCGTAAATAAATTTACGGATACAGTTACAGCGGCACAGGACAGTGATATCCTGGATTATCCCGGCAAGAAGGACGGAGAGGTTGTAGGAGAGGTCCTTCAGGATGATGAGTTGAAAAGAACAGGTACGGTAGATGCTATCTGGAGCAGGATCGTTTACACAGATGACAGTGGTTCAGATCACGTCGGCTATATTCCGACCAGCTGTCTGGAAGGTTATCAGGCTACGGAAGTGGCCAAGGCAGAGCAGGAAAAGAATACAAAAGCAGGATCCCTTACTAAGAGTTCCGGGGAGGGCGTTTTTGCGGATGCGGTAGATGGTGTAACTTCCACAGGTGGTTCCGGAAGTACCGCATCTGGCGTACAGATCGGAACGCCGGTATCAGTATCTTCTGACGCGACACTGAAACCACTGGGAACATTCCGGATCACGCATTATTGTCCGTGCAGCATCTGTTGCGGACCATGGGCGAATGGAATTACTTCCACAGGAGTAACGGCCACTACTAACCGTACGATCGCAGTGGATCCGAGTCAGATCCCATACGGTTCCAAAGTAGTGATCAATGGACAGGTTTATGTTGCAGAGGACTGTGGAGGAGCGATCCGGACCAATTGTATTGATGTATATGTGGCAACACACTCCGAAGCAGAGCAGAAGGGCGTGTTTTATACAGAAGTTTATTTGCTTCAGTGATCAGAAAAAGACTGCTGTAGATTCCACAGGGGATTTGCAGCAGTTTTTTGTATAAAAAAACTCTGACCAGCAGAGGCTATTCTGCGATCAGAGTAAAAAAATAATGCCCAGAGCCGGAATCGAACCAGCGACACGAGGATTTTCAGTCCTCTGCTCTACCAACTGAGCTATCTGGGCATGTCTCTTTCGAGTACTTTGTTACTTTAACACATTTATGTAGAGAATGCAAGGAAAAAATAAAAAAAGCAGATGTTTTTCTGAAAAATCTGATTTTCAAAAAAACATCTGCAATATTATGGCTACAGATTTATCTGGCAGCAAGATAGATTTTTTCCATATCTTTCATGTTCAGCTGTTTGAACACACCGATGGTACGGGTGTCTTCAAAGCTGCATTTAAACGCCAGATCATGGATCTCCTTTTCTGTAAGATTAAGACCAAGCTCATGAAGGCTGGTAGGCATCTGGATGGAACGGAAATAATCTTCCATGGCTTCTATGCCGGCAAGTGCAGTTTTGTTGAAGTCGGTACTGCAGGGAATGTCAAAGATATTGACTGCAAACTGGGCAAAGCGTTCCGGATTTGCATCATAAACGTAACGTGCCCAGCTTCCCCACAAAGCGGCAAGACCGGCTCCGTGAGCCACATCGTAGGTGCCGCCCAGTTCATGCTCCAGCTGGTGACAGGCCCAGTCACCACCGCCGGTTCCGCAGCCGGTAAGTCCATTGTGGGAAAGGCTGCCGGCCCACATGATCTCTGCCCGTGCAGTATAATTATCCGCCTCCTTCATCAGGATCCGGGAGTTATAGATCACGGTCTGCATCAGAGATTCGCTGATACTGTCGGTGATCTCCATGGTTTCGATATTTACAAAGTACCGTTCCATAGTATGCATCAGGATATCCACACAGCCGCTTTCAGTCTGATATTGCGGCAGGGTATAGGTGAGGCGGGGATTTAAAATAGCAAAACGTGGGCGGCACAGATCGTTGCGGGCACTACTCCGTTTCAGCCAGCCCTCTTCATTGGTGATCACACAGGATCCGCTCATTTCACTTCCGGAAGCTGCGATCGTCAGGATAACGCCTACAGGAAGACAGGCTTTTGGGGTTTCGGTGCGGAGAAAAAAGTTCCATACATCTGTATCCGGATTGGCAAGTCCATAGCCGATGGCCTTGCAGGAATCAATAACGCTGCCACCGCCAACAGCCAAAAGAAAATCAACCTGTTCTTTGCGGCAAAGCTCAATACCCTCACGTACCTTGGAGAGACGGGGATTGGGAACCACACCGCCAAGAGTGACATAGGAAATTCCAGCTTCATCCAGAGAAGATCGGATCTCATCGATCAGACCGGAGCTTACTGCACTGTGGCTGCCATAATGGATCAGTACTTTGCTGCAGTTCTGCTCTTTTAGAACAGTGCCGATCTTAAGGTGTGTATCTTTTCCGAAAATAACCCGGGTAGGGGTAAAATATTCAAAATTTCTCATAGAGATTAGGCTCCTTTTTATGATTCATGATCTATTGATAAATATAAGGAATCCGTTTCCTTACAGGTCAAGCAGATATTTATGATCCCGCAGGGGTATCATCTTGATTCATTTAATTGGTTTAAAGTCGTTATAATAATAGCATAGAAGAGAAACAGACGCAAATAAAAGCTATTGAAAAAAAGGTGTAATTTTGGGGGAATGTGGTATAATGACTTCTGTGAAGGAAAAGTGACCTGATCACAGAAACAGACCAATGCGAAGCGTATATTATAGAACAGATCCAAACGAAGAAGAAAGCAGGTGTCTGAAATGGAGAATATCATTATCATAGGAGCAGGTCCGGCCGGGATCTCGGCAGCACTTTATGCGGCAAGAGGAAATATGAATCCGCTGATCATAAATACAGGGATCGGTTCACTGGAAAAAGCGGAGAAGATCGAGAACTATTACGGACTGGAGCAGCCGCTGTCCGGCAGAGAGCTTTTCGAAAGAGGCCTTGCCCAGGCAAGAGCACTTGGAGTACGGATCCTGGATGCCCAGGTTGTGGGAATGGGTGGTTTTGATACTTTTGAGGTGAAAACTACCGCAGGAGATTTTGAGGCACGCAGCGTGATCCTGGCAACCGGAAGCAGGAGAGCTTCTGCCAAGATTCCGGGAGTAAAGGAATTTGAGGGAAAAGGTGTCAGCTACTGCGCAGTATGTGACGCATTTTTTTACAGAGGAAAAGAAGTGGCAGTGCTTGGAAACAGTGATTTTGCTCTTCATGAAGCAGAAGAACTTTCTCATACCGCTTCCCGTGTGACGATCTTTACAGATGGAAAGAAACCGGAATTTTCAAGAGAAAATCCGCTTCCGGTTAACACCATGAAGATCCAGGCGATCGAAGGAGATGAGCGTGTTTCCGGCATCCGCCTGAAAAGTGATGTGTCCATGCAGGAAGCAGGTACCGGAGCAGATTCTTTTGTGCCGGCAGAGGGAGTCTTTGTAGCACTTGGTACAGCCGGAAGCTCGGAGATGGCCCGCCAGATCGGAGCGGAACTGAATGAAAAAGGAAATATCCGGGTCAATGAAGAGATGGAGACTACAGTTCCGGGACTGTATGCAGCAGGTGATTGCACCGGTGGACTTCTCCAGGTGGCAAAAGCTGTTCATGACGGTGCCCAGGCAGGACTTTCCGCCTGTCAGTATGTGCGGAAGCTTCTGAAGGCGTAAGCATAAGCTGATACTAAAAATAAATACAGGATCAAGGAGGAATTTTATCATGGCAAAAGTTTTTACAACAGACAATTTTGAAACTGAGGTATTAAAGGCAGAAAAGCCGGTACTGGTAGATTTTTGGGCAACCTGGTGCGGACCATGCAGACGTCAGGCTCCGGTCGTGGAAGAGCTTGCAGAAGCCGGATATGAGGTTGGCAAGGTTGACGTAGACAAAGAGCCATCACTGGCACAGCAGTACAAGATCATGAGTATCCCCACACTGCTGGTATTCAAAGAAGGAAAAGAGACCGCACGTTTTGTGGGACTGACATCAAAGACAGAGCTTGAGGCAGCGCTTCAGTAACCAAAACAGAAAACAGAAAAAACAGATACAGCTCTGGGAACCGAAACGGTTTCCGGAGCATTGTTGGTTTACTGAAAATTTTAGACAAGGGTTAATAAAAATATGGATGAGAAAATAATAAAAAAGAATGCAGTGCCTGTGATCGCGGCAATGATCACAGCGCTGGCCTTTTCTTTTACGGGCCTTCCAATGGATGGAAATACTTCTGTAGAAAAAATGAGTGATGTTTATAATGGATTGGGATGCACAAGTTTGCTTGCATGGATCCTGCTTCTTATTTTATACGTGAAAGGATGGGAGGGCTACCGGAAATACAGAAACTGGCAGGCACATGTTTTGGCAGTGATCTTTTCGGCGGGAATGCTTCTTGGAACTTCTTATTTTACAAATGGAAACTGGGATTTTCTGTTTGGCGCAAAGAAACAGATCCTGATCTCAGCCGGATGCTTTATAGGATTTTATATTATCTGTGATATGGGAATCACTTATTTTTGGAGGATTCCTGAGATGGAGTTTTTCCGAAAGGCCTGTGGGCGTATCCCGGCCAGAGAGGAAGAAGTAATGTGGTTCCGCCTGGCAAAGATATCTATGATCATTGGATGGACACCGTTTATCCTGGCATTTCTCCCAGGTTCGATCCCGGCAGATGGATTTCGGCAGCTGGATGTATTTTTGGGAGCTATGCCGCTGGACAATCATCATCCATGGGTCCTGACGATGATCATGGGTGGACTGCTGACACTTGGAAAAACTATCTGGTGTTATAATTTTGGAGTATTTCTGATCGTCATTGTGTTTACTTCTGTGGAAATCTGGTGTTACAGTGCGGTAGTCCGCTATCTGTACAGATGGAAGGCTCCAAAATGGATACTTTTTGGTACTGTTCTGCTGTTTGCATTTGTTCCCATATTTGGAAGCTATGCGCAGGCAGTGATCAAAGATGGATTATATACGGCAGTCATTACTTTGTATTTTGCAGTGTATATAGATATTTGTCATTCCTTTTCCAAGAGAAAGGCAGTATATTTATTTCTTCTGGGAATCAGTGTTTGTCTTACCCGAAATAATGGCATTCATCTAGTCCTGCCTTCTTTGATCCTTTTGTTTTTCTTCCTAGTAAAGGGCGCGAGGAAATATGCATTTATTGTGGCTGTCTGTGTTTTTGCCTGTTATCTGGGCGTAGAAAAGGGGGTAGCACCTGCCCTTGGCGTGGCACCTGGATCCCGATGTGAAATGCTTTCGGTACCGTTTCAGCAGACTGCCCGATATCTGAGAGAATATCCGGATGATGTAACCGCAAGTGAGAAGAAAGCGATCAACAGGATCCTGGATTATGATGTTCTTGCCGAGAAGTATAATCCGGAACTGTCGGATCCTGTGAAAATTACATTCAGGTTCAGAGATGATGATAATGATCCTAAATTGGATGGATACATGAAAGATTATTTTAAAGCCTGGTTTGCCATGTTCCGTCGTCATCCGGGAGTATATATCCAGGCGACATTGAATAATATCTACAGTTATAATGATCCGTTCCATATGGGAAGAGGACAGCAGGGCGTGTACCGGTTTTACATAGATAAACTGTATCAGAAGAAAGCCGGGATCGATGTCAGTTATGTTGGACCCCAAAAAATCCAGTATATATTCCGGCTTTATGATGAATTATGGATGCGCGCACCTGGCCTGGGACTTATCTTAAGTGCAGGAACGTATACCTGGCTTACTCTGTTGCTGATGGGATATCTTCTGGTGATGAAGCAATGGAAAAAACTCCTGATCTTTGCCATACCGGTGCTGAATATACTGATATGTCTTGTGTCTCCTGTAAATGGGATGATCCGTTATATGTGGCCGGTAATGACTATTATGCCGATGCTGTTCTGGTGGATCCTGCAGCCGGCACCTAAAACATCTTCAAATTAAAAAGTATTCATCATTTCATAAAGACGTCTTTTATCCAGAATGCGGATCGATCCCCGTGAGATCTGGATAGAGCCGTCTTTATTCATTTTTTTAAGGCTGCGGCTGACAGCTTCTCTGGCACTTCCGATGGAGCGGGCGACGGCTTCCTGTGTGAGAGCGAGTTCATCGGAACCGGTATCTGCAGCTTCATCCAGAAGAAAGGCTGCGATTCTCTGAGTCAGGGTCATAAAAAATGTCCGTTCGATTCCTGCAATCACATCTGAGAAATGTTCAGTTGTCCGTTTGTAGATGAAATTTTCCAGATAGATATTGTTTTTCATCAGCCGGGAAAAAGGAACTGCCGGAAGCAGAAGCAGATCACAGTCTGTTTCTGCATCGATCTGTACATCAAATGTAATGGCAGAAAGCATGCAGGAGGCGGAAAGAGTGCAGATGTCACTGTCCCTTAAACGGTACAGGGTGGCCTCTTTTCCCTGAGCGGACAGTAGATAAACACGGAGAACTCCATTCAGAAGAAAAAGAGTTCCCAGGCACTGGCGCTCTTCAGACTGTATGGCAGCACCTGCCGGGTAATGAAGCTCGCGAATGTTATCAAGAAGAAAATTCCGATCTTCTTCCGTCATATGTTCCCAGAAGGGAAACGCCTGAAAATAATTCAGACAGCTGTTTCGATCCATAAAAAGATTACTCCTTTATAAAAATATATAGTACTCATTTTAACGCTGTTTGGATGGAAATACAACAAAAACGGCATTTTTGCGGCAGGAGGGAAATCCCTGTTTTTCTATTTACATCCGGTGGCGGGAACGTTATAATCATAAAGCGAAAAGGATCAACAGAGAAATAATGAAAACTGCCGGGGAAAGAAATTATCCGACAGAAGTTAGGAGAATATAAAATTTGAAAATCTTACTTGCAGCATGCAATGCAAAATATATCCATTCCAATCTTGCGGTATATAACCTGAAATCCTGTTCCGGAGAATACAGCTCCAGGGTTGTGGTCAAAGAGTATACGATCAATCAGATCAGGGATGACATTTTAAAAGATATTTATCTGGAGCAGCCGGATGTGGTCTGCTTTTCCTGCTATATCTGGAATATTTCCTTTGTCAGGGAGCTGGTGCCGGATCTTAAGAAAATCCTTCCACAGGTGGAGTTTTGGGCAGGAGGCCCGGAGGTATCCTACGATGCGGTGGAATTTCTGAAAAAGAATCCTGCGTTTTTTGGAGTGATGGTGGGAGAAGGAGAGGAAACCTTCCATGAACTGGCAGGTTATTATATAGAAAGAAAACCGGAAACTTTGAGCGGGATCCGCGGAGTGGCTTTTCGTGATGAAAACAAAGGCAGGGATATTGTACACACGGGCTGGCGGGAATTGATGGATTTAAGTAAAGTTCCGTTTGCATACAGCAATCTTACAGAGTTTAAAAACCGCATTATTTATTATGAGAGCAGCAGGGGATGCCCCTTTTCCTGCAGTTACTGCCTTTCTTCCATAGATAAGAAGCTTCGGTTCCGTGATATTGAGCTTGTAAAAAAGGAATTGCAGTTTTTTATTGATAATAAAGTTCCTCAGGTCAAATTTGTGGATCGTACCTTCAACTGCAAGCATGACCATGCCATGGAGATCTGGAGGTATATTACGGAGAATGATAACGGGATCACCAATTTTCATTTTGAGATTTCAGCAGATCTTCTCCGTGCGGAGGAGCTGGCGCTGATGAAAACCATGCGTCCGGGACTGATCCAGCTGGAGATTGGTGTACAGTCCACCAATCCTCAGACCATCAAAGCCATTCGGAGAACCATGGATTTTGAAAAGCTGAAAGGGATTGTAGAGCAGATCCATAGCTTTGGAAATATCCACCAGCATCTGGATCTGATCGCAGGACTTCCCTATGAGGGATACGACAGCTTCCACAAGTCCTTCTGCGATGTTTACGCACTGCGTCCGGAACAGTTTCAGCTTGGTTTTCTGAAAGTGCTGAAGGGATCATACATGATGGAAATGACAGGGGAATATCAGATTCTTTACAAGGATCGGGAACCCTATGAGGTACTTTCCACAGCCTGGCTGACCTACGGGGAGATTTTAAGGCTGAAAATGGTGGAAAGTATGGTGGAAGTGTATTATAATAGTGGGCAGTTCAAAAATACTCTTGTATTTCTGGAGAAGTATTTTGACGATCCTTTCCGGATGTATGAGGCACTTGGCAGATTTTATGAGAAAAAAGGATACTCGGAGATCTCTCATTCCAGGATGAGGCGCTATGAGATCCTTATGGAGTTTGCCGGAGAACAGAAAGAGATTCCGTCGGAAGCACTTTCCGATGTAATGCTCCTGGATCTTTATCTTCGAGAGAATTTAAAGAGCAGGCCATCCTTTGCTTCAGACCAGAAGCCGTATGAGCGGCTAATCTGGGATTACCGGAAAGCGAAAAAAATCCCGAAAACCGCCCATATCGAGGTGTTCCGGGACGGAAAGAAGCTTCTTTTTGATTATACAGACAGGGATCCTTTGACCAACAATGCGCAATTAACGGATATTACAGATGAGGTGAATAATAATTATGGGAATGTTTGATCCGAAAAAAAGAAAAGTGATCACAGCGATCATCGCAGTTATTCTGGTACTGGCAATGGTAGTTCCGACTGTGCTTTCACTTATCATTTATTAAGGCGGCAGTTATGAAACTTGGAAAAAAAGCACTGGAGGCGCTTCAGGCAGAGATAGACGGACGGCTTATGCCGGGAGACGAGCTGATCGTGGCAGGCCCTGTGGCAGCAGAAGGAACTGCATGGATCACAAAGAATTATCATGACAGGCTGCGGGAGTTTTTTGCAGAACGTTTTCTCGAGGATGCTGTAAAGCTTCCTGAGGTTTACGGAACAGGAACAGAGAATGATAAAATTTGGAAAATGGCGGAAGAATCCGGAGCCAGTGCCCGATATCGGATGGGAGAAGGCGGATTTCTTGCTGCCCTCTGGAAAATGGCGGAGGCATCCGGAGTAGGTCTTAGTGCAGATCTTCGAAGTGTGCCCATCCGACAGGAAACCATAGAGATCTGTGAGATCCTTGATGTGAATCCGTACAAGCTGCTTTCCGGCGGAAGTATTCTTATGGGAATCCATGGCGGTGATGCGTTTGTGCAGCAGTTGCGGCGAGAGGGGATCATGGCAGCAGTGATCGGGCAGACCGATTCCGGAAATAACAGGCTTCTTTACAGCGGCGGAAATGCCAGATATCTGGAACGCCCGGCAGAAGATGAGACCAAAAAGCTTGGCTTTTTGATCTCATGAGCAAGCAGCGAAGCGGATTGCGAATGCATATTTTGTATATTTAATGCTATGTAGAAAAGAGGAAAAAAATAAATGGGAGTTTTGAATATTGTGCTCCATGAGCCGGAAATTCCGGCAAATACAGGAAATATCGGAAGAACCTGTGTGGCAACAGGAACCAGGCTGCATCTGATCGAACCGCTTGGTTTTCGCCTGAATGAAAAGGCCATCAAGCGTGCAGGTATGGATTATTGGGAACATCTGGATGTGACCAGATATCTAGACTATGAGGATTTTCTCAAAAAGAATCCGGGAGCAAAGATTTATTACGCAACCACCAAGGCACCTCAGACTTATACAGATGTGCAGTATGAGGATGACTGTTTCATTATGTTTGGCAAGGAGAGTGCGGGAATCCCGGAGGATATCCTGGTAAACAATCAGGAAACCTGCGTGCGGATCCCGATGATCGGAGATATCCGTTCCCTGAATTTAAGCAATTCAGTTGCCATTGTGCTTTATGAGGCGCTGCGACAGCATAATTTTACGCATATGAATCTGGAAGGCCATCTGAGAAATTACGACTGGAAATAAGCCTGCAAAGAGTAAATAAAAACCTCTGATCCGGAAATACTGTAGGAGATATTGAGAGATATTTCTTTTACAGCCTTCCGGATCAGAGGTTTTTTGATGTTTTATTTTGCTTTTTCCAGTGTAAAGATAAATTCTGTTCCAACACCTACGGTGCTGATCACATTGATATTCTGCTTATGAGCGTTGATGATCTCTTTTACAATGGCAAGGCCAAGCCCGGTACCCTTGCGGTCTTTTCCACGGGAGACATCGATCTTATAGAAACGGTCCCAGATCCTGGAAAGACTTTCCTTTGGAATTCCGCTTCCATGGTCTTTGACTGAGACAAAAACCTTGCCATGATTGACCGTGGTTTCCAGTGTGATAGAAGAATTGTCGCTGCTGAATTTTACTGCATTGTCCAATAAATTGTACAGTACCTGCTGGATCTGTTCCATATCTGCACGGACAAAAAGCTCTTTTCCCGCAAGGAGGAGCTCCAGACGGATGTTTCGTTCTGAACAGGTTCCCTCAAAGGTGGCGGCTGTGGTACGGATCGTTTCATTGATATCAAAACGCCGCATATGCATCATACGCTTTTTGACATCCAGTTCGTTTAAGGTAAGGAGACTTCGGGTAAGCTTCTCCAGACGGGTGGATTCAAAAGCAATGACTTTCAGATAACGTTCCTGCATTTCCGGTGGGATGGTACCGTCCAGCATGGCTTCCACATAGCCTTTGATGGAGGTCAGAGGCGAGCGGAAATCATGGGACACATTGGAAATGAATTGTCGTTGATACTCTCCGTTTTTGTTCAGCTTGTCTGCCATGTAATTCAGGGAGTGGGAAAGATATCCCATCTCATCTTCAGAATCTACGGGGATCGTGTAGGTAAGATTTCCGTTGGCAAATTCCAGGGCACCCTTTAAGATTTCTTTCAGAGGTTTGTGGACCCTGTAAAAATAGATCAGAAGAAAACTGAAAAACAGTGCATAGATCACAATAAAGATCAGGATCATAACCTCTACGATATTGCTGCGGCTTTCGTAGAGGTTTTTCATAGGGTAGTGGATCACCAGATAACCAGTCACCAGATCCGTATCTTTTATGGGAACGACTGTGCTTAGCTGTGTGGTTTTTAATGTCCCGTAAAACGTACCGGAGGAATAGCAGGTATTTTCGTAATCTTTCGGTCGGAAGTTCCTGACGGTGATATCACCGGAATCAGAGGACTGCTGGTTTGTGTTTATCAGAACGTTCCCATCTGTATCCATAACCCAGAAATCTGCATTTTGAAAGGCTGCTGCAGAGGAAAGAGCCAGGGTGAGGGATTCGTTTTTGGGGCTTTTTACAGCCTGACGAAGTTCATTTTTGGAAACCAGCTGGCTGGCAGTGCGGTAAAGGGACTCTCCGGTAGAGCGCTCCAGCCTTTTTTCTACCAGGTAGGAGCCACCGGAGGAAAGCAGCAGAAAGCAGATTCCGCCCAGCATAAAGTACAGGATCAGCAGTTTAGTATAAAGATGCTGTTTCATGAATCCTTTACCTCAAATTTGTAACCGATCCCCCAGACTGTGGAAAGAGCCCAGTTTGGGTTATCCTTGATCTTCTCACGTAGACGTTTGATGTGAACGTCTACGGTTCTGGTATCGCCAATGTATTCATAGCCCCAGATGTGATCCAGAAGCTGTTCTCTTGTGAAAACCTGATTGGGAGAAGCTGCCAGGAAATAGAGAAGCTCCAGCTCCTTTGGCGGCATATCGATCTGGTGTCCCATATAAGTTACAGAATAGTTGGTCAGGTTGATCACCAGATCCGGATAGGAAACACATTTTTCCTTTGGTGCGGCAGACGGAGATTTTACATGAAATCTGCGCAGTACCGCACGGACACGTGCCACCAGCTCTTTGGAGTCAAAAGGCTTGATGATGTAATCATCCGCTCCAAGCTCCAGTCCCAGGACTTTGTCAAAGGTTTCTCCCTTGGCGGAAAGCATAATGATCGGTACATCGGAGGTGTGACGGATCTCACGGCATACCTGGTATCCGTCAATGCCCGGAAGCATGAGATCCAGAAGGATCAGATCCGGGTGAAAAATATGGAACTGCTTCAGGGCTTCCTCGCCGTCATTTACGATCTTAGTCTCAAAGCATTCTTTTGTGAGATAGAGAGCAACCAGCTCTGCAATGTTGTTGTCATCGTCAACAATGAGGATTTTCTGTTTTGTAGCCATGGCTTCAGCTCCTTTTTATTTCTTGAATTCTACAATGGTCACGCCGGCATCGCCTTCTCCGAATTCGCCGAGACGGAAGGAAGCTACGTGCTTTTGGCGCTTCAGGTAATTGTGGACACCTTTGCGGAGGGCACCGGTACCTTTTCCGTGAACGATACGGACGGATTTCATGTGTGCGATATAGGCGTCATCCAGATATTTATCCAGCTCTGCAACTGCCTCATCTACGGTTTTTCCGAGAAGATTGATCTCAGTGGAAATGCTGGCTGCCTTGGACATACGGATCTTTCCGGCGCCGGTACGCTGCATGGACGGAGTGGTGATCACCGGCTCGTCCACAAGCTCCAGATCGGAGATATGAACCTTGGAACGTATGATACCCATTTGCACAAAGAGATATCCTTTGGAATCCGGATGACTGGAAACTGTTCCTTTCAGATTCAGGCTGAGCACCTTTACAGTATCGCCAAGAGAAAGATCGGATGGCTTCAGCTGTTTCTTTGGCTTTTGCTTCTGCTGCCTGGAAGACATTCCGTTTTCGGCTTTTGACATACGTTTTTTCAGGTTCTGGCGCTCTTTTTCCACGGAAGCGGTATCTACGTGATCCTTCTGGAATTTATGGAAAAGCTTCATGGTCTGATCTGCGTATTCCTTGGTATCGCGGAGAATCGCATGTGCCTGTTCATTGGCTTCTCTGAGAATCCGCTCTTTACGTTCATCCAGTTTTTCTTCTTTTTCCTGAAGGGATTTTTTCAGCTCTTCTACCTGCTCTTTGTAACGGGCAATTTCAGCACGCTCGTTTTCGATGGTGACACGGCTCTGCTCCAGGGATGTCAGAACATCTTCAAAAGATTCATCCTGCTCGCTGATCTGTTCCTTTGCTTTGTTGATGATGAAATCCGGAAGCCCCAGCTTGGAAGAAATGGCAAATGCGTTACTTTTTCCCGGAACACCGATCAGAAGGCGGTAGGTCGGACGTAAGGTTTCCACATCGAATTCACAGCAGGCATTTTCCACACCTGGAGTGGAGAGGGCATAGATCTTCAGTTCGCTGTAATGGGTGGTTGCCATGGTACGGATACCCTGCTCGTGAAGATGTGACAGGATCGCAATGGCAAGAGCGGCACCCTCGGTAGGGTCCGTACCTGCACCAAGCTCATCGAAGAGGACCAGGGAATCCTGATCTGCGGATTTCAGGAAGGAAACCACGTTTGTCATATGAGAGGAGAAGGTACTTAAGGACTGTTCAATGCTCTGCTCATCTCCGATATCAGCATAAACCTCGCGGAAAAGTGCAAGTTCGGAACGATCCAGCGCCGGGATATGGAGACCCGACTGTCCCATCATGGTAAGAAGACCTACGGTTTTCAGAGAAACAGTTTTACCACCGGTGTTTGGTCCGGTGACAACCAGGAGGTCAAAATCATCCCCGAGACGGATGTCAATAGGAACGGCTTTTTTCTTATCGATCAGTGGATGACGGGCCTGGCGAAGCCGGATCCGGCCTTCTGTGTTGAAAACAGGTTCACTGGCGTTCATGTCCATGGCAAGTGCGGCACGGGCAAAAATAAAGTCCAGCTGTACCATGATGGAAAGATCTGCGTGAATAGCCTCCAGCTCAGCAGCTACCTGCTGGCTTAAGGATGCAAGGATCACTTCGATCTCTTTCTGCTCTTTCAGCTCCAGCTCACGGATGTCGTTGTTCAGCTTGACAACAGCCATGGGCTCAATGAAAAGAGTGGAACCTGTGGCGGACTGGTCGTGGATCATACCGGGAACCTGGCCTTTATATTCAGCTTTTACCGGGATACAGTAGCGACCGTCGCGCATGGTGATAACGGAATCCTGAAGATAATTCCTGGCACTTCCTGCAACCAGAGAAGAAAGCTGGGTGTGTATCCGGTCGTTGGTGGCTTTGATGCTACGGCGGATCTGACGAAGCGTGCTGCTGGCATCGTCACTGATCTCATCCTCAGAAAGGATACAGCGGCGGATCTCTGTGCTGAGGGGTGTCAGAGGTTCCAGTGCCGCAAACATTCCGTCAAGGGAATCGGTCATTCCGTCATCACGGTCACTTCTGGAATAGGCCTTTACACGGCCGGTATTCTCAAGAAGACTGCAGACAGAAAGCAGCTCCGGTGCATTCAGGGCGCTGCCAACAGTAAGACGTTTTAATGTGCCGCGGATGTCCTTGACGCTACCGAAGGAAATGCCGTCTTTTTTGAACAGGCGTGCAAGGGCATCGTGTGTCTGCAGCTGCATGGACCGGATCTCTTCAATGTCTGTGGAAGGGGTAAGCTTCCGACAGAGATCTTTTCCCATGGGGGAGGATGCCTTGTCTGTGAGCAGATCTATGATTTTATAGTATTCAAGTGCTTTGTATGCTTTTTTGTTCATTGTTGCTATAGTTACTCCTTTTTGTTACTTCTGTTGATTCTGTGCTTTTCTGCGTAACACAGGATATGCAAAAAAACACTTCGTTTCCTATTTTACATGATTTCCATAGCAAAGGAAAGTAAAATGTGTTATGATACTGAATAAAGCCCGGAAGTAAGTGGAAACTGTGCAGAAATGCCAGAAAGCCCGGACCGGGATGCGGCCAAAGATCATAAAGAAAGTCTGGCTATGAATGCAAAGTGTGAAGCGGATGTGTTTGTGAGTATGTCTGCTTTGAAAGTAAAAAGAACAGAAAGGCAAGAATTTTATGCGTTTTTTAAATGAATTACATGAGGGAGACAGAGTAAACGGGATCTATCTCTGCAAACAGAAACAGGCAGCTACAACGAAGAATGGCAAGCCCTATGAGAATCTGATCCTTCAGGATAAAACAGGTGTGATCGATGGTAAGATCTGGGATCCCAATTCTCTGGGAATTGATGAGTTTGATACTCTTGATTACATTGAGATCATGGGAGATGTGACAAGCTTTGCAGGCGCCATGCAGCTGAATATCAAGAGAGCACGCAAGGCAGGAGAAGGGGAGTATGATCCGGCAGATTATCTTCCTACTAGTGAGAACAGTGTGGATGATATGCAGAGCCAGCTACGAGAGCTTATCAACAGTGTGAAGAATCCCTATCTTTCCCAGCTTCTGAAGAAGCTTTTTGTAGAAGATCAGGAATTTATGAAGATATTTGAGGGACATTCTGCAGCCAAGACCGTACATCACGGCTTTATCGGTGGACTGATGGAGCACACTCTTGGAGTGACCCGTCTCTGCGATTATATGGCGAATGCATATCCGCTATTGAACCGAGATCTTCTGATCACAACCGCACTTCTTCATGATGTGGGCAAAACGAAGGAGCTTTCTGCTTTTCCGATGAATGATTATACAGATGAGGGACAGCTTCTTGGACATATTGTGATCGGGGCACAGATGGTACATGATCTTGCAAAAGAGATCCCGGATTTTCCGGAGAAGCTTGAAAATCAGGTGATCCACTGTATTCTTGCACATCATGGTGAGCTGGAGTACGGTTCTCCCAAGAAACCGGCACTTGCGGAGGCAGTTGCCCTGAATCTGGCAGACAATACAGATGCAAGGATGGAGACACTGACAGAAATTTTCCACGCAGACAAAGGCAAAAAAGAATGGCTTGGTTTCAACCGGCTTTTTGAGTCCAATTTAAGAAGAACAGGAGATATTTAATACATGGAATTCCGTAAAAACGATATACTCACTTTAGATATAGAGGATTGCGGAGTTGACGGTGAAGGTATCGGGAAAGCCGATGGCTTCACCGTTTTTGTGAAAGACGCCGTGATCGGAGACCGGATCAAAGCCAAGATCATCAAGGCAAAAAAGAACTATGGCTATGGCCGTCTGATGGAGGTGATCACACCGTCTCCATACCGTGTGAAACCTGCCTGCTCCATTGCCCGCCAGTGCGGAGGATGCCAGCTTCAGGCATTATCCTACGAGCAGCAGCTGAAATTTAAAGAGAAAAAGGTTCGTGGACATCTGGAAAGAATCGGAGGTTTTCAGAATCTTGATATGGAACCGATCATGGGGATGGAAGACCCCTATCATTATCGAAACAAGGCACAGTTTCCGGTAGGAAAAAATAAAGACGGAAAGATCATCACAGGCTTTTATGCAGGAAGAACCCACTCCATCATTGATAACCGAGAATGTATTCTGGGAGTGAAACAGAATAAAGCGGTTTTGGACCGTGTGATCGGACACATGGAAAAATATCATGTACAGCCCTACGATGAGGCCACGGGAAAAGGTCTTGTACGTCATATTATGATTCGTTATGGCTTCCATACAGATGAGATGATGGTCTGTCTGATCTTAAACAGAGATAAGATCCCTGCAGAAAAGGCTCTTGTGGAATCACTCTGTGAAATTCCGGAAATGACCAGCATTACCATCAATGTTAATAAAAAACGGAACAATGTGATCCTGGGTGATCAGCTTCGTCTCCTCTGGGGGCAGTCCTATATAACGGACAGCATCGGAGATATTTCCTATCAGATTTCTCCCCTGTCTTTTTTCCAGGTCAATCCCATCCAGACCGAAAAACTGTATGGAAAGGCTCTGGAGTACGCCGGCCTTACGGGAAATGAAACTGTCTGGGATCTGTACTGCGGAATCGGAACTATCTCCCTGTTCCTGGCCCAGAAAGCAAAATTCGTCCGCGGCGTGGAGATCGTACCACAGGCCATTGACAATGCAAGAGAGAATGCGAAGCTCAATGGCATTGAGAATGTAGAGTTTTTTGTCGGAAAAGCAGAGGAAGTGCTGCCGAGAGAGTATGAGAAGAATGGCGTTTATGCAGACGTTATCGTGGTAGACCCGCCACGGAAGGGCTGTGATGAGGTACTTCTGAATACGATCCTTAAAATGAAGCCGGAGAGGGTTGTGTATGTGAGCTGTGACAGTGCGACACTGGCGAGGGATCTGAAGGTGCTGTGTGCGGAGGATTATGAACTGGTGCGGGTTTCTACTACTGATATGTTTCCGCAGGGCGTTCATGTGGAGACTGTGGTGGGACTACAAAGGAAAGATACCTAGAAATCCTTGAATTTACGCACTTTGTAGAGTTTTTCAGTTTCAACAAAATCGGTGAAAATCATAAGGAAAAGATACTTGTGCAGAGAGTAACCGTAGTTGTTGCCTTAGACCTCGGTACGGGGAACACAAAAAATCCTGAATATGAAAGTGAATAGTGGACTATCAGATAGTTGATAGATTATAGGGATACTTGAGAACGAGTATCCCTATTTTTTATATTAGGGCATTTCAAAATGAAGTGCCTTTTTAAATTCAAAAAATAAATTTCAGGAGGAAAAGAAAATGGCAAACACAGCGTTAAGAGCAGAGAAAAATGATTCTTGCACAATTACTTTCAAAAACAAGGAACACGAAAAATTTTATATGGAATACCTACCGAAGTGCAGATACCGGGATGTATACCATGAGGCATTAGTATATTGTCTTGGGATTGACAGAGACACAAGGGAAAATGCCAACAGGATTTATGATTTTAAAACTGGTTATGTGAAAACAGAGTGCCTGCAGGAAGGCTGGCAGACCAGTGGCAGTGAAAAGATTGTCCGGATGGCATTTAATCTTTATTGTAATGGAACTCCCAGTGTCAATGATTATAATGATGCAGAAGAACAGGTAAAGGAATGCCGGTGTTATACAGTTGAAGAATTATTCTGCTGTGGATATGCAAGATATTTCTGGGAAGCTATCAAAATCCGTTATCCAGAGTATTGCTCATATGTAGATTGGGAGGATATGTATGCTGAAAATTAGACTTCAAGGCACACTAAGGGATATTCGGTGGTTTAAAGGACTTCTGGAACGGCATGAAGAAGTGAACGTTCAGGAGGTTTCAGAGCCTTTCGCCAACAAAGGAACCAATAAATATTTTCGTGTTTATGCAGAAGTAGAAAAAGAAGAAAAGTAAAGCAGGAGGAAAGTATATGTGCAGAGTAATCGCAATCGCAAATCAAAAAGGTGGAGTTGGAAAAACAACAACTTGTGTTAATTTAGGTATCGGTCTGGCAAGAGAAGGTAAAAAAGTACTGCTTGTAGAGGCGGATGCACAGGGAAGCATGGCGGTCAGCCTTGGAATCAGAGAACCTGACGAATTGGATGTAACACTTGTAAATATTATGGAGAAGGTCATCAATGATGAGGATTTGGAACCAGGAGAGGGAATTATCTACCATGAGGAAGGAATTGATTTTATCCCGGCAAATATTGAATTGGCAGGTTTAGAGACAGCTCTTGTAAATGTGATGAGCCGTGAAATGATACTGAGATAGTATTTATGCAGTGTAAAAGAGCAAATTTGCAAAAGCAAGAAGAAGAGAGGGGAAAATCTGCGATTTCACAGAATTGTGAAAATCATCATTCAAAGATTGTGAAAATCACAAATCAGGAATTATCAGAATCACAATTCAAGAATAGTGAAAATCACAATTCAGGAATGATGAAAACCACAAATCAAGAATTTCCAGAATCACAATTCAACAATTATGAAAATCAAAACTCTGGAATGATGAAAATGGAAATTCAAGAGTTTTCAAAATCACAATCTAATAAGACTGATATTAACAACACTGATTTAAGTGAGACTGATATTATCCAATCTTATCAAATCCAATCAAGGAGTCCTGTTTCACCTGATAAGAGGGATGTGATTGAGGAGATGAAAATTTACCGGTAATTGATTCAAGAACGTATCGAATATAAATATCATGAGCAGGAAGATGTTGACGAACTGGTGGAACTGATGGTCGAAGTGATGGTGATGCCCGATGACAGTACCATCCGGATTGCTGGTGTGGACAAGCCTGTGGCACTTGTAAAGAATCGTTTTATGAAACTCAATTATTCGCATATTGAATATGTGCTTTTCTGTTTGCACAGGAACACAACAAAAGTCGGGAATATCAAAGCATATCTTCTGACAACGCTTTACAATGCGCCATTGACAATCAGTAATTATTATCAGGCAGAAATGAACCATGATATGTATGGAGGAGGCTAAAATGAGAGTGAGCGATTTCATCAAAAAAGTAATTATTCCGATTGTGGCAACGATATTATTATTTGCCTTATTTTACCCATTGTGTGTGAACAATGGCGGATGCGATTACCTGAAATTATGGATTTTGATGGGTATTCCGTTTGGGATACATAGAATGTTTGTCTGGGTTATACCTAAAGGATTTGATATTGGAGGAACTGTGGGTGTCTGGGCGTTTAATTTTCTGGTTGGCGGTATGATTGGCGGTGTCATTCTCATTTGGCACTTGATCTTGGCAATTTATTATCTGATTGAAAGCATGATGTCACTGGCGTTATGGATTGTCAGAAAGATAGCAGCCAGATAGGAATGATGAATAAAAAGATGATGAGAAAATTTAATAACAGTTCGTAAAAGCAGCTAAGTATTATATTTGGCTGCTTTTTTCTGACTTATAAGGGGAAACTTTGCGACACGATGTCGTGAAGTGGCAAAATTTGAAAATCTATGTGGAAGGAGGTGCCGTGTTGGGCAGCCGTGCAACATCACCAGAGTTGATTGAACTTGGGGAACGTATCAGAAAACGCAGACAGGAAATGAATTTATCACAGGAAGCTCTTGCAGAAAAAGCCGGTATCAGCATTAACACGGTCAGCCGGGTTGAGGGAGGTCAAACGGCAATGTCCATTGAGATTTTCAGAAAAATGATTGAAATACTTGAAACAGATGCGAATGGCTTATTAGGAAAAAATGTGACTGGATCAGAAGAAAAAAGTCAGATTTATGAGTTGATTTGCCGCATTCAGAGTTTAAGCAGGAAAGATCAGAAAATTGTTCTTCAGACTGTAGATAGCCTGATAGATGGGATTTGTAAATACAGATAAATCAATTTACACAAATCTGGGGCACAGATTTGAAAATATCCCCATATTTGCCGAGGTCAATTTGTTGTTCTGTTGTTAAACTGGATAACAGAGAAGCATAGTGACGGCAGCAAGCAGAAGGGAGGAAAGCAGGAATGACAAGAGAAGAAAGTCTGGCTTATCGAAGGAGCTGTCCGTATGATGCTATGGGTGATTACACTGTTTTTCTTGATAGTAATAAGGGAAAGGGTAATCAAACGGGTTTGGGGCAATCAAAGCCGGATATATCAAATAAGCAGGTGAAATAGAACATAGAAATTTGTAACAGGCGGTAAAAGAGTTTCAGGCTCCCTTTAAAAAAAACGGGTGTACCGGAAGCTGTTTTTTACTGCCTTTTTGTCAGAATGGATGCCACTCATGCTTCTGCTTTTGGCTCACCCGTAGCTATTTGGCAGAAGGGTGGTATTTATGCTGACATTGCAGGAATTGAAACAGATAACAGGCAGACCGGAACAAAGCGATAAAACTCCAAGCGCAAAGTATCTGGAAAGACATGATACTGTTGTTGCAGTCCGGAGATTAGATACGGATACGAATATTACTGTTTACAAAAGTGGTTATGCTCTGTATCGAGTATGTAGCCGTGCAACGGTTTTTTCGCTTTTCCAGTGCAGAAAATATCTGTATGAATCAGAGAATGAAGAAATCAGTATCGGGGAATCGTTTTTTGACAAGCAGCCATGGTATGTGCGCCTGATATTGGAAGGTGAGGATTGGTTAAACCGGAACCGGGAGGTACTTGAACATAAAAATTGCATTTCATATAGTGCTGTTTCAGAAGAATGGTTTGTTCTGGCGAATAAGATGCAGTGTCCTCTTGAACAGGTAGTTCTTGAGGAAACGATAGAGGAATTGTTAAGCCTTCTGACAGAACGCCAGCGTATTGTAATCTGTCAATTTTATTTTCAACGAAAATCACAAAGGGAGATTTCTGATGAACTGGGAATCTCTGCTCCTGCAGTGTCAAAAATGCTTTCACAGGCAATCCAGCGGATGCGGAAAAATAGGATTGGGCGTAGTTTTGAGAGTGCGGACACAATAACCGGAAAAGGGGGGAACAGTCATGCGTGGTAAGAAACCAAAAGAAAGAAAAAGTTATGTACTTCGTGTAGAAAATGGGACCCTTGTGGAAGTGACCAGAGAGGTCTATCTGGAATGGTATCAATCAAGGCGCAGGGAGCGATATCAGAATGAGAAAATGCAGATGCATGGAGTATGCAGTCTTGAAGGTCTGGAAGAAAATGGATGCTTTTCTGTACAGTCTGATATTTCTCCGGAAGAAACAGTTCTCAAAAAAATGTACATAGATAAACTTCGAGAAGCTATGGAGAATCTGCCAGAGGAAGACGCTTATTTGATCTATCTTTTGTTCTTTGAGGAAATTACGGTAAAAGAGGCAGCACAGATTTGTGGGTGTAGCCGGAAAACTATCCAGAACCGACGAAAGAGGATTTTAGTGATTCTTCACCAGATATTGCAAGATTTGGGAATTAACGAAAACACCTTTTGAAAGAGACCGCTTCAAAGAGCGGAGAAATCGATCTCCGCTCAAAAGCAACTATCTATTATTAGTTAACATTTAATATGCTTGGTGCCTGTCAGAAGAACAGCGCTGAAGGTAGAGAACGAGCCACGGTCCATTCCGTTTTGGAGTGTGAGACCGTGGCCACTTTTTTGCATTTTACTTCGATATAATATGCTGATCATCACCTGTCGGAAATAATCATGTCAATTCCTTGCTGCAAGGTTTCTTCATCAATTGCACCCGTTGCTTGAGCGATTGCGTTTCCCTCCTCATCAATAAAATATGTGGTAGGCAGTGAATAAACACCGTAGGTTGCAGCGGCATCCTGATCTGTATCGTAAAATACCGGGAAAGAATAGCCCTGTTCTGCGATGAAAGCAGATGCAGTTTCCACAGTCTCTCTGGAGCCATCGGTCATATTGATGATGAGAAACTGTACTTCTTCACCAATTTCCAGATACTTTTCGTTAAAATCAGGCATTTCCATTTTACATGGACTACACCAGCTTGCCCAGAAGTTTAGGACAACGGATTTCCCGATAAAATCCGAAAGATGAACTTCATTTCCATCCAGATCGTAAACTGTAAAATCCGGTGCCAATATCTTTTCTGATTCATTCTCTTGTGTTGTTGGAGTGGAGGCTTCTGTGGATTCGGTTTCCTGCGGTGTTTGTGTAGCAAGCAGATTGGGAGTCAGTTTCTGTCCAAGCTGTTTATATAGAATTCCTGCGCCACCTAAAATGAGAACAAACACAAGAACGAGTATCATTATTATCTTCTTTTTATTCATAAACCCTCCTCAACTAAGCAGGCTGAGTAGCTGTCCCAGCGTTCCTGTTGCCATCAGGATACCCACCAATATCAGGAAACAGCCGCTGACAGTATTGATGATTCGGTAGTGTTTTTTAATCCAGTTGAAGGCTGACTTCAAATAGTCGATCAGAATAGCACTGAGAAGAAAAGGAATGCCAAGTCCCAACGAATAGCAAAGCAGCATCAGCATACCTTTGATTACATGACCCTGCTGAGAGGCCAGCATCAAGGCAGAACCGAGGAATGCGCCCACACAAGGTGTCCAGCCCAAGGAAAATATTATGCCAAAGAGCATAGCGGGGAAGAACCCCATCTCACGACTGTTTAATGTTTTACTGCCGCCTCTGAACAAATTCATTTTGAAAATGCCTAGAAAATTGAGGCCAAAAAGAATTACTATCAATCCGGAAATTAAATTCACTGCACCTTTGTATTCTCGCAGGAAGCTGCCAATGGTGCCTGCCAAAGTGCCCATTGCCACAAAGATTACAGTAAACCCACTAACAAATCCCAACGCTCCCAACAAGGTCTTTTTTGTGCTGCGTTCTCCACCACCTGCAAAATAGGAGATATAGATGGGCAGCATGGGAAGCAGGCAGGGTGATATGAAGGTGATAATGCCCTCCAGGAAAGCTACTGCGTATTGCATGAACCGCTGCACCCCTTTCCGAAAATACCGGACAACAGCCAGCCGATAAAGCCCATATAGGCCATCGTGATGAACGGGTTAGAAGTCAGCGGGCAAGCTCCAGTGGGGCATCCCACAAAGTAGTAATATGCAAGGCCAACTAATGCGCCGCCTGCGGTAAAAAGAACTGGCTTCAGCCATTTTTTAATTTTTTCTTTCATCTCACATTCCTCCTGCTAAATATTCCTCTGCATAGTGAACAGCAGTTGCCCCATCGGCTACAGCAGTTACGACCTGCCGTAATGCCTTTGTGCGGACATCCCCAACGGCGAACACACCGGGGATGTTGGTGCGGGTACTCTCATCTGCAATAATGTATCCAGCCGGATCAATCTCAATCTGATCTTTCATCAATTCGGTGGAAGGCTTTCTTCCCACGCTTACAAATACACCATCGCAAGCAAGGGTACTTTCTTCTCCAGTTTTCACATTCCTAATCTGGATACCGGCCAGCTTTTCGTTATGGAGCAGAGCTATAATCTCACTGTCCCAGAGAAATTCTACATTTTCTGTTTTCATCAAAGGTTCATGGTAGATCTTTGTTGCTTTTAGGGTGCCTCTGCGGTGGACGACGATGACTTTTTTGCAGATACGGGAGAGAATCAGCGCATCCGCCGCAGCGGTATTGCCACCTCCTGCGATGACAACCGTTTTGTTCCGATAGAACATTCCGTCACAGGCCGCACAGTAATGGACACCTTTACCGATTAACGCCTGTTCCCCATCAACACCCAGCTCTCTGGGACCGGCTCCTGTAGCCAATACGATGGATTTTGCGTACATAGCGCCTTCGCTGGTCACAGCTTTCTTTACAGAACCTGACAGTTCCAGAGACAGCACCTCAGTCAGCTTGGTTTCCACACCAAACCGCTCCGTTCCTCGCTTCATTTTTTCTCCCAGGGAGAAACCGTCGATGCCATCCTCGAAGCCGGGATAGTTGTCGATTTGCTCGGTCAGAGCCATCTGCCCACCGGCAGACAGCTTTTCTAAAACCACGGTGTCCATTCCTGCTCTTGCAGCATAAAGGGCTGCGGTATACCCGCCGGGACCGCCACCTACAACGATCATGTCATAGATATGCTGCGCATTATTTACTTCCTGAGTCCGGTGCTGTAAGGTTTCCTCAATAAAAGCCACCAGCTGCGCTCTGGATTCCGGAGCGACGATAGAGCCAAGAGTCTGTCCGCTGTGATAGATCAGCAGAGTAGGGACAACTTCAATAGCCTCGGTCTCAGCCAATTCCGGTTCATCATCAATGTTGACAGCAGTGAATATCAGCGTATCCTTATATTCCTCAGCAACGCTTTCCAATGCTGGAGCCAGACGGCGGCAATATACGCACCAAGGGGCTGAAAACTCCACCAGAACAGTCTTTCCGCTATGCACCATTTCTTCAAATTGATTTCTATTAATATTGATAACTGCCATATTGCCAGCTCCTTTCCTTTGCTTGATTATAGTATAGCCAATCTAAAATAACATTTCGGTGATGAGATCACATAAAATAGTGCGACATTGCTGCCGCACTAAAATTTTTCGTTATTAAGTAACTCGAGGATATGTTCACTGGAACGGATGATTTGAGACTGCTTATCTTTTATGGATGTTTTTCTTGCCTCCTCCAGCGAGAGAGAAGCATATAAATGAACCGTGTATGCTTCCTGCCTGAGAGAATCGTTATACTGTTCAGCTGCAAGATATTGTTTCTCAAGAATACTAATTTTATTTTGGAGATCACCAATCTGCTGTTGAAGCGACATCACTTTTTTCTTTTGAATATAGAGGAAAGAAGTAAGAAGAAGTAGTAGTAATATGATTGATAGGATAATAATAATCATTCTTATTGCTTTCCCTCCTTTAACAAAAGATAAGCCTTAACTGCATTACGGAGACTTCCTGGTAGAACAGGCATGGGCAAGATGATCAACTTACCTGCATTCTTTTCTATCGTTATTTCTGATTCCAGTTGATTGGATAGAAGAATCACGGGTGTTCTTTTGTCCGCCCGCCATGGCTGATCCGGCTGTTTTGTCAGAGCTTCTGTAACAACCCAAAGCATAGGCTTTTTCTTTCCAAGCTTTTTTCTTGCAGCTTCCGGGGTTTCAAATACAAGGATATGTTTGGATAACTTCTGCAGTACCAGTCTCAGTCCGTTCCCATAGGCTGGATCACTGCACATAATGGCAATCGTGGCATTTGATTGCTCATCTTGTGATGCCTTTATAAAATCAAGAACTGGCGTATTATAAAGGTTGAAATCTTTTTCTGTATGTACTGCTTCATAATAAGCTCTGACCGCTTGACACATTCTTCGGCAAAACTGTTCAATATCGATACGGATGTCCGTAAGGCTATTGTCAGAACCAATTCTATCCAGTTGACAAACTGAGGTTCCGCAATTCACGCCCAGGTGAAAACGAATCGAAGTATTGTCCTCAGTATTTGCAAAGCCTTTGTTCTGGTGTAGGTATTCACAGCGAAGCTGCCAGCATCGTTCTCCGCAGATATAGGGCGAGATATCCTGCGCAGAGACTTTAAAGAAAGGTGCTGCGTATGTATCAAACCAACGAATATATTGATTTCCTACATCACGAGTTGGTCTCTGGTTTCTGTCCAGAACAGCACGCCCATCCCGATAACGCTTTACAATTTCTGGGAAAGCAATTCCGCCACAAATATCAGGCAAAGTCAGCGCCAATGCCAAAGCAGATTGCCAGCGTCCATCCTCAATGTTCAGTTCTACTTCCTCTATGCGATGTAAAAAGGTAAAGCTGGCATTATCTTGAATCATAGGCATCCTCCTGTAAAAAACCGCCTGCCGGGAAACCGACAGGCGGCATACTGCCTTTTATACTTCCATCATCTTTAGGCTATTGATTCTTAGTAATTTTCCGCACGCACTTCGAAGAATGCCTGAGGATGCTTGCAGACAGGGCAGATCTCAGGAGCCTTGGTTCCTACTACGATATGTCCGCAGTTACGGCACTCCCAGATGGTAACGCCGCTCTTCTCAAACACCTGCATGGTCTCCACGTTGCTCAAAAGCTTGCGGTAGCGCTCCTCGTGCATCTTCTCAATGGCAGCTACGCCACGGAACTGTTCAGCCAGATCATGGAATCCCTCCTCATCAGCTTCACGAGCCATGCGGTCATACATATCCGTCCACTCGGCGTTCTCACCTTCAGCAGCATGGAGCAGGTTCTCGGCAGTATCGCCCAGCTCGCCCAGAGCTTTGAACCACAGCTTGGCGTGCTCCATCTCGTTCTGTGCAGTATGCAGGAACAGAGCAGCAATCTGCTCGTAACCGGCTTTCTTGGCTACTGAAGCAAAGTAAGTATATTTGTTGCGTGCCTGAGATTCACCAGCAAAGGCTTCCCACAGATTTTTCTCGGTTTTGGTGCCTGCATAGGGATTCTTTGCAGGAGCCGCAGCATCCTCAATCTTCACAAACTTGTCGGCGGGCTGCTTGCAGACAGGGCACTTGAAATCAGGGGTCATGGGGCCTTCATGAATATAGCCGCAGACAGAGCATTTCCACTTTTCCATTTTCTTTTCCTCCGTTTTTTCATTGAATTGAATGTTTTTTAACAGGGATTCCACAGCATCCACAGGAATGCCGGGATACGTTTTAATACTTTCCAGAAACGATCTGGTGTTGCTGCTCTGAGGCAGCATAAAGCCGGCTTCTCTGCACAGATCCTCAGCCATCAGGCGAGAGGATTTTTCCACAGCGACGCTCAAGACATCAGGAAGCTGCGAAGCAATGTTCTCTGCATTGGCTTTGCTTTGAACTAAGCCACGAAGTGCTTCGACAACTTTTTCTTCTTTCGGCTGCTGCGGCGGCAGTTCTTTTGGAACCATAGAGATTGCAGAGGATGGACAGGCTTCAGCACAGGCACCGCAGCCGATACACTTTTCAGGATCAATGATGCTGTTCTCTGTATCAGTCGCTCCGGTTGGGCAGACATAGAGGCAAAGGCAATCCTTGGTACATAAGCGAAGATTTCTTACTGCATATTTTTCAGCCATAGTTATGCCCTCCCTTCCATTTTTTCAAATTTCCAACTGGGAACCTTACACACCGGACATAGCTCCGGAGCTATGTCACCAACATAGACAAAACCACAGACCGTGCAAACCCAGACACCGGTGTTTTCCAACATCTTGTCTCCCTCAGATTCATATCGAGTCAGCAGAGATTGGAGCATTCGGGTAACCTTTTCACTCCATACCTGACAGCGCAGACCACCCCGATCAGGCTTTTCACCGGCTATAGCATTGCCATAGGGATACCCTACAGACAAATCCTTGTCAATGAGTTCCAGCAGCTTGGCTGTGCTGGCCTCCTCGACGGGCGCAGCCTTGCTTCTGAAGAACTCTGCCAGTTTTCTGAAATCATCTGCCTGCTGGGGCAGATACTGCTTTTCGCAGCCACGGGCCAGATTGGAGCAGATGATGCTCATTTCCATGGGAGAGAGTTCCTTGTCCACATGGGGCTTTTCAAGGACCTCCTGGGACGCTGTTTTTTCTTCTTTGGGTTTGAAAGCGTCTTTGCCTGCTTTACAGACAGGACACTTCCAATCGGCAGGTAGGTCTTCCCACTTGCCACCGACAGCTTCATCGTGAATATATCCACAAATGCCGCAAACATATTGTTTCATAGGTTTTACCGCCTCCTTTATCTATATTTTATCAAATCACGACACATATTCCGTGACTTAATCACCTATTTCAGTCACAGGAGTGATGGCCGCAGCCGTGGGAACCGCAAGAGTGACCTTCCCCATGGTGGTCGTGATGATCACACCGGACATTGGGGTTGAAGTCCAGCTCGCCTGCTGCCAGTGCTTCTGCTGCTGCATCAGCGTTGCCGGAAACACCACCATAAAGCCGGATACCCACATCGCTCAGTGCCATCTGGGCACCGCCGCCAATACCGCCGCAGATCAGGGCATCCACCTTCAGTGCACTCAGGACGCCTGCCAGTGCACCATGTCCGCTGCCGCCAGCATCCACAACCTCAGACGAAATGATTTTTCCATCTTCCACATCGTAGATTTTAAACTGTTCGGTGTGACCGAAGTGCTGAAAGATTTCTCCGTTTTCATAAGTGACTGCAATTCTCATAATATTATCTCCTTTCGGTTTTTCGTGCATCGGATGGATTTTTTGCTGATAGCAATTTCTGCACCCGTAGGCTGCGCTGTTTCCGCTGCAGAGTGTAAAATCCCCTCCCTCGATTCGCAGAGGAAGTCCCTCAACCAGCGCATCGGCCAGTTTTTTGCGGGCAGCTGCATAAATCTGCTGAACCGTTGTTCTGGCAATACGCATATATTCTCCGCATTGCTCCTGAGAAAAACCTTCACGGTCAATCAGGCGAATGGATTCATACTCATCCACATTCAGGACAATGGGAGTCAGTTCCTCGCCGCCACGAACCGGAACAAAACCATCATTATCCGGCAAACAACAAACTTTTCTGCATTTTCTCGGTCTTGGCATAGATTCACCTCCATATTATTTGCGGCATATGCCATTTATACGACCATTGTACATCTCCTTTTCCTATATGTCAACGGAATTATTGACATATGCTATAAATTGTTTTATACTATATGTATTCAAGGAGGTGTACCCATGGATTTTTCATCCTATTTTCCAATTTGGAACAAACTGACACCGACCCAGCAGCAGATTTTGGAGCAAAATGCAGTTTTACGAAAAGTGGACAAAGGGACTGTGATTCACAACGGAACTGTGGAGTGTACCGGTCTTCTGCTGGTAAGAAGCGGACAGCTTCGTGCCTATATTCTTTCCGATGAAGGACGGGAGATTAGCCTCTATCGTTTGTTTGATCGGGATATTTGCCTGTTTTCCGCCTCCTGTATGATGAACAGCATTCAGTTTGAGATCACCATTGAGGCGCAGAAGGATACCACGATGTGGGTTATTTCTGCTGACACTTATCAGCGCATTATGAAAGAGTCTGCTGTGGTAGCTAATTTTACCAATGAAATTATGGCTACCCGTTTTTCTGAGGTTATGTGGCTCATGGAGCAGATCATGTGGAAAAGCTTTGATAAAAGGCTGGCAGAATTTCTGCTGGAGGAATGCAGCTTAGAGGAAACAAACATCCTCAAGATTACCCATGAAACCATTGCGGGCCACATGGGCACCGCCCGTGAGGTAGTTACCCGAATGCTTCGCTATTTCCAGAACGAGGGTATGGTGAAGCTGGCGCGGGGCACCGTGGAGATTTGTGAAGAAAGGAGATTGCAGGAACTTTCTGATACATAGAAGACCTGTATCGTTGATGATGAAAATCGTATTGCTCACCGCCCTCGGCGTGGGGGGCGCGACCATTTTTGGAAGTCTCATTGGCTTTGTCTTTCGGAATATCTCCCACAAATTCTCCGACATAGTGCTGTCCTTTGCGGCAGGTGTTATGCTGTCTGCGGCTGTACTGGGACTGATTCTGCCATCTCTCAATTATGGCGGAACCCATGGGATTCTCGTTTCCATCATCGGGATCTTTACTGGGGCGGTGTGCCTGAATCTCATTGATAAGCTGGTTCCCCACCTGCATAAGCTGGTGGGAACCGATACGGAAACACACCGCAGCACCAACCTTGACAAGGTATTGCTGTTTGTCACAGCCATCGCGATCCATAACCTGCCGGAGGGGATTGCCGCCGGTGTCAGCTTTGGAAGTGAAGACACGGCGCAGGCGATGATGATCGCCTGCGGTATCGCCCTGCAGAACATCCCCGAAGGCATGGTGATCATTGCGCCCATGCTGGCAGCAGGCGTATCCCCGGTAAAAACCTTTGTCTGCGCCATGGTGACCGGGCTGATCGAAGTCGTCGGTACGCTTCTGGGATATTGGGCCGTAAGCATTGCTTCGGCCATTCTCCCCTTTGCTCTGGCCTTTGCGGGAGGAACCATGCTCTATGTCATCAGTGATGAAATGATTCCCGAAACCCATGCCCACGGCAGCGAGACCGGAGCAACCTATGCGCTCCTGGCCGGATTCTGTGTGATGCTGGTCAGTGATTTCTTTTTGGGGTAAAGTGTGATTCAGATGTTTGAAATGTTTGCTGCAGTCAGAGGATGAAAATCCGCCGCATCTCTACCAAAATTGTTGGAGAGATGCGGCGGTTGTTTATTTGTCCATGCCGCAGGCGGTAGCCGATTCAATGAGACAGTGATCATTGGTCACAGCATCATAGAACCGGAAGCCGCCGGAGAAGTTATAGCAGTCAAAGCCGTTTCCGGCCAGGATACGACAGGCAATGTAGCTGCGCAGACCGCTCTGACAGATGACGTAGACTCTCTTACGCTTGTCCAGCTCACCCAGCCGCTCCCGCAGCTCGTCCACCGGGATGTTAAAGAAGCCGTCAATGTGTCCGTGTGCGAATTCTTCCACAGTGCGGGTGTCCAACAGAGTTACGCTTCCGTCACGAGGAAGACGATCTGCATCTTCCAGATGCCATTGTTTCAGAACACCGTTTGCGATATTCTCAACCATAAAGCCAGCCATATTTACCGGGTCTTTCGCAGAGGAATAAGGCGGTGCGTAGGCCAGATCCAGATCCTTCAGTTCCGTGGCTTTCATTCCTGCCCGGATAGCGGTGGCCAGCACATCAATGCGCTTATCCACACCTTCATAGCCTACGATCTGCGCACCCAGCAGGCGATAAGTCGCCTTTTCAAAGACCACCTTCATTGTCATGACTTTCCCGCCGGGGTAGTAACCTGCATGGCTCATGGGCGACAGGATAACCGTATCAACATCCAGCCCTGTTTTTCTGGCGTTGGTCTCATTTACGCCGGTAGTAGCGGCAGTCATGCCGAAGATCTTGATGACACTGCTGCCTTGGGAGCCGGTATAATGGCTGTCTCCGCCACAGATGTTGTCCGCAGCGATTCGTCCCTGTTTATTGGCAGGGCCAGCCAAAGAGATCAGAGCATCCTGCCCGGTGACGAAGTGCTTCACCTGCACCGCATCGCCCACGGCATAGATGTCGGAAATGGAGGTTTCCATTCGGTCATTGACCACAATACTTCCTTTAATGCCCAGTTCCAACCCGGCATCCTTTGCAAGGGTGGTTTCGGGAGAAACACCAATGGCCAGGATTACCATATCCGCATGGAGAGGCTGTTCGTCTTTCAGCAGCACATCCACGCCGCCGTCCCTTTCCTCAAACCCCTCTACGGTATGACCAAGTGCCAGCTTTACACCGTGCTTGCGCATTTCATTATGGATGAAAGAAGCCATATCGGCATCAAAGGGATTCATAAGCTGTTTTGGACGCTGGACAATGGTGACATCCATCCCCAGCTCTCGCAGGTTTTCTGCCAGCTCCAATCCAATGAAGCCACCACCTGCCAGTACAGCGGATTTGGGATGGTTTGTATTGATGTAATCCTTGATGCAGAAGGTATCTTCAACAGTGCGCAGGGTAAACAGCTTATCAAGACCTACACCGGGAAGCCGGGGCTGGGTAGGCTTGGCTCCGGGAGAGAGAATCAGCTTGTCATAGCTCTCCTCAAACTCCTCACCGGTTTCCAGATTTTTCACGGAAACGGTTTTTTCTTCAGGATGAATCGCTGTGACCTCATGGCGCACCTTCATGTTCACACGGAACCGGGAGAAGAAGCTTTCCGGGGTCTGGAGGGTCAGATCCGACCGATCGGTAATCACATCACCGATATAGTATGGCAGACCACAGTTGGCATAGGAGATATACCCCGAGCGCTCAAAAACTACGATTTCTGCCTGCTCATTCAGTCTGCGAATACGGGCGGCAGCGGTAGCACCGCCTGCCACACCGCCTACAATGACAACTTTCATATTATCGTTCCACCTTTCCTGCATAAGCGGAAATTCCGCCTATGTTTTTCACGTTGGTATAACCCAGCTGCTGCAAAACAGCAGCTGCCTGGCGGCTTCTTGCACCACTGAGACAGTGTACAAAGATGGGGGTAGCTTTATTGTCAATCATGCCAGCCACTTTGTCAATGGACTGCAAAGGAACATTTTTACTGCCGGGGATATGCCCCTGCCGGTATTCGTCGGGGGTGCGAACATCCAGCAGGACTGCGCCATCCGTAGTGCTATATTCTTTGACACCCTGATTGATGTCAGGGCCTTTCAGGAAATCGAAGAATCTCATCTTTGCACCTCCTTACAGCATGGCGAGAATCTGAGCCTTAGGTCTGGCACCGGTGACTTGATTGACAATCTTTCCGTTCTTCATAACCACCAGAGTGGGTATGCTCATCACACCGAACTGCATAGCCAGTTCCTGTTCCTCATCCACATTAATTTTAACAACCTTGATATCGGAGCGCTCCTTGGCAATCTCCTCTACCAGAGGAACTACCATGCGGCAAGGACCACACCAGGGAGCCCAGAAATCCATCAGGACGGGCTTGTCCGAGTTCAAAACCTCTTGATTGAAATTGTTTTTATTAACACTGATAGCAGACATATTTAAGTCCTCCTGTTTTCTTTTTTATGGCTTTATTATATCCAGTAGTCGTTCCTTGTTCTGTGATTTTATCACTTATCGCCGGTGACTGTTTCACCGGGCCAACTATTAATTCCGCCGATCTCAATGATATTGGTGTAGCCCAGTTTCACCAGTTTTTCAGATGCCTGCTTACTCCGATTACCGCTGCGGCAGTATACCAGAATCAGCTGATCTTTATCCGGCAGTTCAGAGATATCCTCTGTGCCAATGGATTCGTTGGCAATATTGATAGCACCGGGAATATGCTTTTCGCTATATTCCTGAGCAGTACGAACATCGAGGATGATGTATCCGGTTTCCTCCTCCATCATCGTAATAGCTTCCTCCATAGTAATCTGTCGATAGGTTTTTTCAGCGGATTGCGTTGCACAACCAGAGAGAAGCAGTAAAGTCATTAAAATGGGAATGATTCTTTTCATGTGTATACCTCCATATTTTGAAGATAGGGCAGCCGTTTCCAGCTGCCCTGTTTCCTTTTTTATGTTCTTGCCATTCCGTCTACACTGAGCACAACGCCCGTGATATAGGATGCTTCGTCAGATGCCAGGAACACAAATGCATTGGCAATATCCTCCGGCTGACCCAGGCGGCGCAGAGGGATCTGCTTGATGAGCGGATCAATTACTTCCTTGGGAACAGCCTTCATCATATCGGTCAGGGTAATACCGGGAGCGACTGCATTCACTCGAATACCCTTCGGACCCAATTCTCGGGCAAGGGAAACCGTCAGGCCATTGACAGCAAATTTGGATGCGGGATAAGCAAAGCCACTGGGCTGGCCGTAAATGCTGACCATTGAGGAGGTGGAGAGAATAACACCTTGACCTTTTGCAATCATGCACTCACTGGCGGCTCTTGTAGCATTGAACACGCCTTTTACATTCAGATTCATAACCTTATCAAAGGTTTCCTCCGTATACTCGGTAAAGGGAGTGCTTTCGGATATACCGGCATTGTTCACCAGAATATCAATGCAACCGTATTTTGAGGCAGCTTCTCGGAACGCATTGCGGACAGATTCCAAATTGGACAGGTTAGGACTGATTCCCGCAACTGTTGCATCAGGGTACTTTTCTTTCAGCTGCGCAACCGCTTTGTCAGCAGAACCTTGTGAGCTTGCGGTCAGGATTACCGTAGCACCTTCCTTCAAAAATTTGTCTGCGGTAGCGTAGCCAATGCCACGGCTGCCTCCGGTGATGATTGCAACTTTATCTTTCAGTCTCATAAGAATACCTCCTTGTGTTTTGTATTTGTAGTATAACCTGTTTCGGAGGCGCTCTCCGTGATAAAATCACATTTTTCCAAGAAGGAATGATAGAAAAATCATGCCCGTGCATAAATAAAAAGTCACAGTCACGCTCCGATTTGAAGTGTAGACTGTGGTTTTTATTTTACAGGTTCTGCACTTTCAGCCATCTTGATGATTTCGGAATCATCAATTTTGCTTGGAGTGTATTCCAGAACATAAGTGACTTCCGGAGAATAAGTCCAACAGAGAAATGCCGTGTCATCTTTCTTGTAAAGAGCGCCCGGCCAGTCTTGAATCATCATTTCCTCACAGCTGTCCATACTGTCAACCGGGAAAAGCACTCCCAGGGCTTCCGTATGTAATCCGGTGATTTCTTTCGGGTCTCCTTAGTAAAATGTGGTTTTCAGGATACGGTATTGTGGATCTGATTCGTGAAGGTGCTATCACTCTGGATGATTTAGCGGGATTCAGTGAAGAATTACAAGCGCAGGTTCAGTTTTTCATTGAGAGGTAACCTAATGTTGACTTGTTCCCTCATACATACCCATTGGATTTGTTCCCATGTACTGTGGACATTCAAGCCATTGTCTCGTTCCATGTTGAGACGGTAGCGTTAATTTGCCGTAAATAAGCGGGTTTCTGGGATTGAAACTGTGAAGTTCAGTGGATTTGCCACCCATTTGCCACCCGCAAAACTAAAATAACGAATTAATAAGGAAAACGGTTGAACTCTCTGAACCAACTAGAGTTGCTCAACCGTTTTTTGTATTTATTGAACTGCCTGCTCAAAAACATCAACAGCGGTCTGTTGCATAACTTCAGTATTAAACGTATATGTACGAAGTGTTGTCTGTATATCCTTATGCCCCAACCGTTCCATAACTGTCTTGGGATTAACTCCGTTTTCTGCAAGGATCGTTCCGTGAGTGTGCCGCAGACAGTGAGCATGAAACAGAACGTTGCCAAGCTCCATATGAATTACTCTGGCGCAGTATTTAAAGGAGTCAGGAGTTACAAGGCTTCCACTATCTTTGACGCATAACGGAGTAATTTCCTGATAGCTTACAGTTACATCTGCCTTAATCTGAGCAATTGAACCATCTGGTAACAGATTGGTTTTCATGTAGTTTCCACCATATTTCATACGATTGATTTTTGACGTTGAATCACATATTTTAATTCTTGTTCCAGGGTTGATTCTATTTTGAGCGTGCGGTAGGAATCTGCAAAGAACCTAGCACCATATTCTTCTGTTGCGATGGCTAGCTCGATGACATTTCCGGATTTGACTCATCGTGAATCAGTCGATACAGAGGATGTTTGATTGCCTTTTCTTTACTACCGGAGTCAGTATACTTATAAATATGGATCGGCAGTCCTGTAATGGATCCCGAAAGAATTCTGACACAGACGTAGACTGCAGTCATCTGCATGGCACTTCGTTCATTAACGGTTTTGTCGAAGTTGCTTCCAACAAAGAGAAAACGATAGACGCTGCCATTGGTACTGTTGGTGGGCTTGTCTCTGGAATGAAATAGCCCCGATAAAAATCCCATAAATATTCCTTTCTGCCTTAAGAGGCGTATTAAATTCAAAGTTTCGTTATAAAATAATCTATGCAAATGCTTGCAAATGCAAGCAAAAACGGATATAATAAAGAAAAAGGAGGCGATACTATGGCAAATACATCCGCTGTTTATGCAAGAATAGATACTAATCTCAAGGATAATGCTGAGAGCATTCTTTCCCAGCTTGGCATTTCTCCATCCAGTGCAATTCAGATGCTTTATAGCCAGATCGTACTGAAAAAGGGTATGCCGTTTGAATTGAAACTTCCTTCTTCTAAGCCATTAGCTGTTGGTGCAATGACCAGAGAAGAACTTGATGCAGAACTCCAGAAAGGTGTTGATTCCATCAAAGCAGGAAAGGTATATTCTGCAGATGAAGTCGATGCAGCACTTGCAAAGGAGTTTGGCATATGACGGATAGCTACAATGTCGGCTATTCTGTAGATGCACTTGGTGATTTGCGTGAAATCTATTCGTATATTGCGAATGAACTTCTTGTTCCGGAGACAGCCGCAGCTCAGCTGGGGCGCATACGAAAGGAAGTTCGTTCATTGGATTTCATGCCAGCTCGTTATACGTTAGTTGAATGGGAGCCTTGGCATTCGATGAAAATGCATCAGCTTCCGGTAGACAACTTTATTGTGTATTATCTTGTCGATGATAAAGAGAGGACAGTTACAGTAGCACGAATATTCTACGGTGGTCGAGATATCGAAGGAATTATAAATTCAAATAAATAAACAGAAGTGGAGCTTTTTGTGTAAAAACAAGAGCTCCATTTTTATATGAATAAAATTCATCTGTCATCGTAGACAGAAGCGCCTGTATTACTTGTCCGGAGCATGGAAGGGACGATTCCTTGTACGCTGTCCATTAGTCTTAGTAGGAGTACAGGGCTGGCAAAAATATTTGATGAGATCTTTTCCTTCTGAGAGCTTTTGTTTTTTCAAACCGAGAACAGCACCGACACCCTCCAAGGAGAGTGGGAGTCCCATTGTGGCAGCCCAAATCATAGAGCAACGCCAGCTTTCAGGTTCTAGATATTCTCCGGTCGGGTATCCTAAGAAACGAGAAAGGCAGATGCGTTCAAAAGCTGCATTGAATGCCCACTTGATGACAGATTCATCCTCCAGGGCAAGAAGAACTGGTATGAATATGTCGAGTTTGGAACCACAAATCCATTAACGATTTTGTTGCAGCGAAATGGCTTTTCAAGAGAGTCAGCAACTTTTATCAAAAAACATAAAGACGAGTATGTGGCCCATGATGGAAGCACTGATGAGTTAAGACTACGCTTATCTTTGTTGGATTGTGGAAACACGAGTGTGATGACAGAAGCAGCAAGTATTAGGTTTAATGCTCCGAAACTGTTTCTGGAGGAGGATGCCTAATGAAGAAAATTGAAGGTTCGCCTAAGAATCTAAAACAATTATTACAGAATACAAAATATTCTATTCACTATTATCAGCGTGAATATATGTGGCAGCGTAAGCACATAGAAGAATTGATCGATGACCTTACATCAGAATTCTTGGAATATTATAAAACAGATGATCCAAGACAAGCTGTAGCTGATTATGGCGCATATTTCATGGGCTCCATTGTTCTGGCAGGAAGAGAAAATGCGATTATTGATGGTCAGCAAAGATTTTCGTCTTTGACACTATTGCTGATGTATCTTAATAACAGATTAAAGACTATCGGCCAGAGTTATAACATGATTGAGACTATGATTTTCTCAGAATCCTTCGGTACTAAGTCTTTCAACATCAATGTTGATGACCGTCAGGATTGTATGAATGCAATTTTCAACGATACTGATTTTGATACTACCGGTGCCGGAGAGTCTGTAAAGAACCTTTATGGTCGATATCAGGATATTCAGGATGTTTTTCCTGCTGATATTACAGATGATATGTTATTGCATTTCTGTGATTGGGTTGCGGAGAAAGTATTCTTTATTGAGATTGTTGCAACAACTGAGCAAGATGCTCATAAAGTATTTGTTACTATGAACGACCGTGGTTTGAGCCTTACATCTACAGAAATGTTAAAGGGCTATATTCTTTCGGAAATTAAATCCGATTCTTCTCGTGAAAAGATGAATGGTATTTGGAAAGATAAAGTTCTTACATTAAAGAAAGATGACGACAAGGGCGATGAGACATTTATTAATAATATTAAATACAGGTCTGATATAAATGCTATGAATCCGATTGAGAAGAATGTAAATTCTTTGGAGGACTATATTAAACTCACAAAAGCATCAAGATATCATTTCTGTTTGGATTCTGAAGTTTACACAGGCTTTTTGAAAACACTCGTGAATGCGAAATTCAGAAATGCTATCGGTCATAATGATGTTGAATACAATTCAGTAGACCAGCTGATAACGTATATTCCTAATCCGAAAGACAGAACAAAAAAGAAAACAGAATACCTTCTTCAGTTTGAAAATGAAGCTATGCATATGTTTCAAGCTATATTGGGTATCTCTGAATATTTGTATCGTCTGAGGGAACTTGAACTTATGTATGATGGAAAAATTCCTATTATGGTTCAGGAAAGAGTAAAATGGCCGAAGAAGATAGGCCGCAATGAATTGTGTCCGTGCGGAAGCGGAAAGAAGTATAAGCGTTGTCACGGACGATGAGAGTATGTAGAAATTAGTTTATTATAGAGTAATTTGTTGGGGAAGGAGGCCTCCTATTTGAAAAAGAAAAAAGATGAAATAACCATCCGTTCTAGCACAGCAGAATACTTAACCTATATTGCCTCTATTGGTGATCAGCAGGACAGCATTGAGATGCGCTATGAGGATGAGAATATATGGCTGACACAGAAGATGATGGCCACATTGTATGACGTTGGTTTGCCAACGATAAATGAACATATTAAAAAGATTTATGCAGATAGTGAATTAGAAGAGTCTGCAACTATTCGGAATTTCCGAATAGTTCAAACCGAAGGTTCCCGTCAGGTGACCCGTGATACAAAGCATTATAATCTTCAAATGATTATTGCGGTTGGATTCAAGGTTAATAATGAGCGAGCAGTGCAGTTTCGTAAGTGGGCCAATGGCATTGTGAAGGACTACACCATTAGATAGTGCGCTTATTCCCAAACATGCACAGCATTAAATGATAAAGGAGCATTCCTGTAATTCATTAAAAGCGCCAATTGAATAAAAAAGAACCTCAAGGTATGATTGAGTTGCATCTTGGCGGATGTAAACAA
>NZ_JBQHWA010000021.1:0-66345 GCF_052064225.1 Blautia massiliensis (ex Liu et al. 2021)
TGTTTATGCAAAAATAATTTCCTTTTCCACAATCTCCCTCGCACAAGCCCTTATGTTATTCGTTCTTCCAGTCCATTCTAAGGCGTTTTCTTCCTTTAGGCATTCCGTTATGCCCTGTGCTTGCTTCATGCCCTCTATGAGCCGTTCAAAGTGTTCCTGTGCCTGTCTGTCAATGTCGGCAAGGTAAGCATTGAGCCTGCCGCTTGTGAGAAGATTGGTGTATGTAATTTTGCGGTACTCCCGCAGATAGTCCAAGTGCCGCCGTCCGAATAAGTCTATCGACTGTTCCTTTTCGGGTGGTATGGTAAGGCAGGGTAAAATGTATTCGCCTTGCCGTTCGTATCTGCCGCCCATTTCCTCAAAGATTGATTGTACCATTTGTTTTTCCTCCAAATAAGATATTCACTCCATACTCATGTCTGCTATCATTAACACAATTTACGTTTTCTCCTTATCTGGTTTCATACATGTTTTATATTCAGATTACAGTGAAGTAATCACAGTGGGAGCCGGTGCTGATGCAGTAGATTTTAAACTGGTCAGTCTGTGCCAGAAAGGAGACATTGTTGTAACGCAGGATTATGGTGTCGCGGCAATGATTCTGGGTAAAGGTGCATATGGTATCCATCAGAGCGGTAAATGGTATACAGATGAAAATATAGATCAGATGCTGATGGAACGACATTTGACGAAGAAAGCCAGAAACTCAAAGAAAAAACATCATTTGAAAGGTCCGGCAAAGCGGACAGAGGCAGACGATAAAAGGTTTGAAGTGTCTTTGAATAAATTGATCGAGATGTATATTAAGGATAGGTAGTACAAAAATCAGGACGTAGGTTTTCAATCCCCTACGTCCTGATTTTTTTATTCCAATTCTACAAACTGGAATTTGGTGTGTGCTTTATAAATTTTTTCCAATCCACTCAAGTTCGTTCATGGAATCCTTATTTTTTTCAAGTTCATCTCTGGCTGTTGCATAATATGATTTTTTGAAAAGCATATCCCATGAAAGATATTTTGCCATACAGTCAAACTGCTTATCAATCAGCTCATACTGGATGCTGCCTACGGGAGAACCACCTACAACAATTGTGCCAACTTTTTTGTTTTTTAACTGCAATCCACGGCAGTAGCACTTATCAATGATAAGTTTCAATTGTGCTGACATTCCCCACCAATAAACTGGTGTAGCAAAAAGAATCATATCTGCGGCAGCAATTTTATCAATGGTAGAATTTGTATCATCCTTATCGACGCATCCCTTAGAGCATTGACAGACACCACATCCCTTGCATGGTGCAATGTTGAGTTTGTCGGGTTCAATGATTTCAATTTTATTCTTTTCTGACGCTCCTTTTATAAATGCATTGATTGCTGCCAGCGTATTTCCTTTTCTGGCACTTCCATTAATGATTACAATTTTCATGCGTGTATCCTCCAACTTCCGATTTTAATGTCTCTATTATACCATAATGATACTATTATAAAAAAGGAAAAAGAGCTCCTTCGAGCTCTTTTGATTCAGTTCTGTAAACTTGAATTTGACTTGCCTATTTTCTTAAAATCTCATGTGGAGCTTCTATTTCATTTGCCAAGGTATGCTCTGTTAATTCTGACATCAATTTCAATTTTTTATTAATCAATGGTCGCATACAATTAGGAACATGTTCCTGATGTGCTCTGTGGATTGCTACACATTCCTTACAGTTTCCGTGATAACGACAGGCTTTCAGGCAAGGACAGTGATCTTTGTCTTTATACTCCTTACGAAATTCCGCTGCAAATTCTTCTTGCAGTCTCAGCCCCTCGACACGGTTTCCCTTATGAAATTCTACCATTGCATCCAGTTCTTTCTGGTTCCCTTCAATCTTCATGTTATTATAGCGCCTCCATTTCAACTATTCCTCATTTTCTGATAAATTCCGATTTGTTTAATTCTTATTCTATTTCGCCAGAAAATTACTCTGTATCTCCATCGGCATATGATAAGCCTGCCCGCGTTTCATCAGGCTGTAGAGCTTGAAGCTCATGAGTTCCGGGCTGGCATTCAGGCTGCTACAGAATCCAAAATAATTCAGGTCTTCGTTCTTGGACATTTCAGCCACATCGTCGTCTTCGAGAAGAAGATCTGCAGCAAACAGATTGGCTTCATATTCTGTAGAATCCATCATATTGTAAAGCACATCATCCTTCATGGGAGCCATTTTCAGCTGTGACCGGTGCAGGATGATATGCCCCAGTTCGTGTGCAGCAACGATGCGCTGCTCTTCTTCAGAAAGGAAACTGCTGATCATGACATAGATCGTCTGGCAGCTCATGAAGCAGTAACCTTTTAATTTCTTATAATTCGATGTTTCTCCGACTACGACGTTCATGCAGTCGAGAAGTTCAAAAGGGTCTCTGGTCTTAAAGCGTTTGACCAGTTTTTCCACTTTTGCGTAGATATAACTATTTCCCAAATAAATCACCTCAAAAGATCCGTTATCTCAAAGATGCGGAGAGTTCCCCACAAGTATAATGTACTCCAAATGCTGTACAATAAAAAGGACACTTACTTTTCATTGAGATACTTTTTCGGTGTAAACTTCTTGGCACGTCTTTTGGAATCCAGATAAAGCATCTGGATCTCATCCATGAAAGCGGTTTTATCTTCATCAGATAATTCTCCACCGGCGAACATAGCGGCTGCCTGTTCCAGAATTTGCTGTGCCTGTCTGGCTCCTCTGGATCCATATTGTTCTGTGGCTTCTGTAATAAAGGATTCCTCTTCTGTCATGAGATAAGAAACATCACATCCCAAAGTATCCGCAAGTTTCTGATAAAGTTCATGCTGTTTTGGATAACGTCCTTCTTTCTCCCATCCGCCCACTGTTCTTAAAGATACACCGACTGCCTGAGCCAGTTGGGTTTGGCTCATATCCTTTGTCTTTCTCAATGTTTTTACTTTCTCACCGAATGTCATAACAATACCTCATTTCTAAGCTATTTCAGGTTTATTGACTTATCCCGGAGCAAAAGCAGGAAAGTAATTTCCTAAAATACGCAAGTTAACTCTTGACAATGCGAAATTGATTGCCTATAATGTGAATCACAACAGATAAGCAATTACTTGCATATAATATAAACAATATTTCCTATAATGTCAATATTAATCTCTTATAAATTGCCTATTTTAGCGGGTTTTCAGTTGTATTATTGCATCTGGAATGTGAATAAATGACGTAGGAAGAAGCAATTAGAAGAGAAAATAGGAAATTACGTGCAAAAGAGGTGAAAAAATGGGACGTCAGAAGTCTTTTATCTGTATCGATCTGAAATCCTTCTATGCGTCCGTCGAGTGTGTAGAAAGAGGCCTTGATCCATTTAAGACAAATCTGGTCGTTGCGGATCCGACAAGATCACAGTCTACGATCTGCCTGGCTATTACTCCGGCTATGAAGAAGCTGGGGGTGAAGAACCGGTGCCGCATCCATGAGATTCCGGCAGGTATTGAATATATTACAGCCATGCCGAGAATGCAGTTGTACATTGATTATTCTGCCAGAATATACAGTATCTATCTCCGGTATGTTTCCAAAGAGGACATTCATGTATACAGTATTGATGAATGTTTTATGGATGTGACGAATTATCTGTCCCTTTATCATATGACAGGAAAGGAAATGGCGGTTGAGCTTATGGATGCGGTGATGAAAGAAACCGGTATTACTGCTACTGCAGGGATCGGTACGAACCTGTATCTGGCAAAGGTTGCCATGGATATTGTGGCAAAACATGTGGAGGATCACATTGGTATTTTGAACGAGATATCCTACAGACAGCAGTTATGGGATCATCGTCCGCTCAGTGATTTCTGGAGGATTGGTTCCAGAACAGAAAAGAAACTTGCCGGTTATGGAATCCATACCATGGGAGATATTGCTTATACGTCTGTTACATCTGAGGAGTGGCTCTATAAGATGTTTGGAATCGATGCAGAACTGCTGATTGATCATGCCTGGGGGCTGGAATCCTGTGATATTCATGATATCAAGAATTACCACACGGAGGAACACAGCCTGTCTAACGGGCAGGTCCTCATGCGGAATTACTCTTTTGAGGAGGCAGCGGTGGTTGTCCGGGAAATGACAGACGTTCTTGTTCTGGATCTGGTGTCTAAAGGATTGATCACTGGCTCTGTCACACTTTGGATTGCTTATGATCATCGATATGAGCGGCCTTCATCCCATGGGACCGTGCGGCTGACATCTTTGACAAACAGTTCCAGCACTATCATGGATGAAGTGGATAAACTGTATCAGAAAATTACAGACCGTCATACAGGGATCCGGAGGATCGAGATCTGCGCCAACCGGGTCATGCCGGAAGGATATCTGCAGTATGATCTGTTTACAGATCCGGCTACAGTCGAAAAGGAAAAGAACTTACAGCAGGCTATTCTGGATGTAAAAAAGAAATATGGAAAAAATGCGATTATGCGGGGAGCTAATCTGCTTGACTGCTCTACATACAGAGAACGAAATAATCAGATTGGCGGTCATCGTGCATAAGGAGGTGCATAGATCATGATGGCAAGTGCGTATGCAAAATTAATTTATATGCCAAGACCGGTGTCCAACCGGCGAAAGATGGATGTGGGACACCGGGCAAAGCAGTTTGCACCGTTTGCTGCTCTTCGGGGATTTGAAGAGTCGGTCCGGAAAAAAGAGATCCTTTATGAATCCAGAAAGGATCTGTCTGAGGAAAAGAAGCAGGAACTGGACAGAAAGTTACAGTATCTTTCTACAGGTATGTGGATTCAGGCAACATATTTTGTCGAGAGTATGGAATTTCCGGGAAAAGGAAAGCTTTGTACCATTGAAGGAACTGTGGAATTCTTTGATCTGCAGATCCATCTCCGGATTGGAGATACAGAGATACCAATTTCAGATATTACAGATCTGTCTGGAAATGTGTTTGAAATATTAGAAGAACCCTGTTAATTATTTTTGTGGAAGTTTCCGCAAAACCGGCGGCGAGTGGGAGCTGACAGGAAGCGGAAATGAAAACAACAGATTGTCAAAGCCAGTCTGAATATGGAAATCGTGATTGCCCGCGCAGCTTTGGCGCTTACGGAATGGACAACCATGATGCTCATAAGGCGGATTTTTATTTCCCTTGGATCCGTTGAGTAATAAATGAAAGATCATATGTTATTGCTTAAAGGAGGAAGCCTATGGGATCAGGTAATATTAAATGGCATGTACACTGCTCTGTCTGTGGAGCATTTCTGGAGAAAAGTGCACAGAGCGATTCAGAAGTGGATTGCAAAAAATGCAGGAGTACATTGGAAATTTTGGTCAAAGATGATATTGTCTCTGTCCGTCCTCTGGTCATCCGGGATGAACAGTTGAAAGAAAGGATGTCCGTTTATTCCAGGAAGTTTATGAATCCTTCCGGAAAGAAATCATAAAAGTGAATAAGAATGAGATATCCGGCAGGGCGGTGAATTTGGCTGGAACCATCAAGACTGCACCGGATATCAAGAGTTTGTCAAGGAGCTGAATCTGACTGGAATCATTAAGAGCCCGGCAAAACATTTGTAACTGGTTTATGGAATCATTTTCGATTCTGTACGATCAAGTGCATTTGTTTTGCCGGTTTTTTTATTTTTTTCAAGATCCATGTTGTATAAGAACCCTTGAGACTTTGGATAGATAGAGGGATTTTTTATTCTGAAAACACAGGAAAAATATGAAAAACAGAATATCTGCAAAAATGAAAGGCCTCAAAAAGTTGTTTATTATGCAATGAAAAGAGAATAAGGAGGTAGAACACATCAGAGAAAAAGGTAGCTGAGGAGTCGCGGACTCCCGTTTAAAAAAAACGGGTTGGTCCGGGACTGTTTCCGCTACCAATTTTTATATTCCAAACAAATGCAGACTGGATCACCCGTAGCCGCAAGGCAGAAAGGTGGTCCATATGATGACATTAAAAGACTTAAAGAAGAGAGTTCCGGTTGCAGACGAGAAAAAAGTGATTTTGAGAAAAAAGGAGCTTTTGAATACAGGTGCGGAAATTGTTGTAAAAGAAATTATCGAAGATGGTGTGGAAATCAGTGTTTATGATAACGGATATGTTTTGTATGAAGAGGGAAGACATAGAACTGTTTTTCGCTTACATGAATGTAAGGACTATGATTACAGCGCGGTAGATGGCAGAAAAGATGCTTTTGGAGCAGACTTTTTTGAAAACGAAAACTGGTACATCTTACCGCTGATGGTTGGTATGGATCGTGTAGAAGACAGCAGACGGAGAATTCTGTCAAATCATAAAGTGATTTCTATTGATATTGAGGAGAATGATTTCTTTAGTATCAAAGCCCGTTGTGTACCTGATATGACAGAAAAAGTGCTTTGGAATGAAATGATGAGAGAAATTTCAGATCTTTTGAATGAACGACAGAGATATGCAGTAATTGCATATTATTGTGAAGGTGCATCTCAGGCTGAGATTGCAAAGAATCTCGAAATCTCTCAGCAGGCAGCTAGTGGACTGATCCAGAGAGCACTTGTGATTATCCGTAACTATATGCAAGTTAATCCAAGTGATGTCAAAAGAAAAAGAAATAAAAAATAATTTTCAATCCATGTTGTATAAGAGGCTCTGAATCTTTGGATAGGTATAAGGATTTATTTCCGACGTACCTTGAAAACTTCATAGCCTGCCCAGAATGATACCTGGCTTGAATATGCATCTTTCGCGTATCTGGCCAGAGCATACGTTTCGGAAATATGGAAACCGAAACAGGAACGGGTCTGGGAATGAAAACAGGAAAATGCTCAAAATAGAATATTTATTTGTCTGAATCCAAATCGGAGGATGACAGTAGAAACCATGTGGCGGTGTTTACAGAGATTCGTGAATACCGCCACATCTTTGTGCTGTTATCTCAGAAATCACGAGATTTGCGTGAGTGCTGACTGTCCCAAATAGTACAAATCTGAAACGAGAGGAGGATGTGAGGAAAATGAAGTGATATGAAATTTTACACTGAAACATTTCGTATACAGACAAATAAGAAAGGATGAGAACATGAAATTTAAAAGAAAAACAATGAGAATTGTATCAGGTATGCTGACAGCTATTACACTGTTTACCAATGCCCTTTCTCCGGTAATTGCTTATGCTGCTCCCGCAGATGAAGCTGACAGTAGAATCCCTTATTACGAGGAAATTAAAGATCAGCTGGATCAGGATGAAGTGGTAACTGCCAGAGATATCGAAGTAACGGTTGGGTCTGGATTCGATGTAAAAGCAGACTTTTCCGGAATTGAGATTCCGGACAGTGAAAAAGCCAAAGTGAAGCTCATGGCAGCCCAGAATGATGAAGGGAAAGAGTTTTCTACGGATCATGCAGATATCTATAAAACGGTATATTCTGTTGAACCCCAGAAAACAGATCATCCGGTGTATCAGATCAGCAGAAACATTACGGTAAAAGATGTTTCAAAAGAAGCTGACACTACTGTGAATTCGGATAGTTCTTCAGATCAGGATTCCGGTACCGGGGAAACAGAAGAATCTGAGGATAGTGATGATGAATCGGAAACGGATTCTTCCGAAATGAAACAGCCGGAAACGGATGAAGCGGTAAATGTATCAGAAGCTGAGACAGAAACAGAGGTTACCGGGAAAGAAATCACCGAGGAAGAATTTGATGCAGAGATCGAATCAACGGAAAATCAGGAGACGGTTGATCCGGAAACCGGTACTACTCTTTCAGAAGTTATGGAAGAGGCGGTAGATCAGGGAATTGCCTTAAATGAACTGGAAGCCGGAGAAATGGTCACTTTTGAAATGCCGATGCTTTTAGCGGCTGCAGAAACCGGTAGCCAGTCCGTATCTATTACAAGAGGCAGCTGGTATCATTATGCTGATTATGGATTAGGTTCTTACATTACAGCACCATATTATGTGTCCTGGGGTGGAATCAAAGCGACAGCATATTGTGTTCAGCCATCTAAGAATGGACCGGATGATGGTACGTACTCTATTACAAAATTATCTGATGGCAAGACTCTGGCAAAGGTTTGTTACTATGGAACAAAAGCCAGTGACGAGAATGGATTCTTTGATGAAAAACACCCGGATTTCTCTGCTGGTAAGAGATTTATTATCACACACCTTGCGGCAGCATATGCCAACGGATCCAGTGACTGGGATTCCGGTACGAACGCAACCGGACGGTCTCTTGCTAAGGAGCTTTATAACTACTGTATCAATATGCCGGATATCCCGGATGTGGATATGAGCTTTTCTGATAGTGATGTGAACGCTTATGTGGAAGGAAATATCCAGAGAACAAAGACGATTACATTCAAAGCAGATGAATTGCAGACCATTACCTTTAAACTTCCACAGGGAGTAAAGCTTGTGAATGTGACTACCGGCAAAACCAGTGCGGCAGGTGCGAGTGTTGAAATCTGCGGTGGAACACAGTTCTATCTTACTGCCCCACTATCTCAGGCTGAGGATGTGGGTGCTTTATTCTCTTCAAAGATGAAAGGAAGCATTGATAAAGAGTATTCTGCCTATAAGATAACAACAGGATCTTCCACACAGGATCTTGCACTGGTATTTGGTGAAGGTGTCGGAAATGAAAAGTATGTGGATTTCAAAGTAACATGGACCAAGGAATGTTATATTTCTATCGTGAAAAAAGACAGTGAGACATCTAATACTCTGGCCGGTGCGGTTTATGGTATCTATAGCGATGCTGCATGTACACAGCTGATCAAACAGATGCCGGCAACGGATGCCAATGGTGCAGCAAAAGTTACGATTGAGAAGACACAGGAAGTTGTATATCTGAAAGAAATCTCCGTTCCGACAGGATATACGATTGATGCAAAAGCTTACAATGTAACATTGAATATTGGAAAAACATCCAATATGAATGTGACCGATAAACGAGTGACAGCAACGATTTCCCTTCATAAGCAGGATGCCGAGACAGGAAATACCCCACAGGGTGATGCAACGTTGAAAGGTGCTGTTTATGGCTTATTTGCACGTGAGGATATTGTACATCCGGATGGGAAAACAGGTGTCCTTTATAAGAAAGGAACCCAGATCACATCCCTGACTACAGATAAAAACGGACAGGCTTCGGTTTCCAATTTGTATCTGGGAAAATATTATTTTAAAGAGCTGACTCCTCCGGTTGGATATCTGCTGGATCAGGAAGAACATGAGGTAGACTGCTCTTACGAAGGTGCAAATGTACCAGTTGTAGAAAGAAAAGCAATTTCCAAAGAAGATGTGATCAAACAGCCATTTCAGATTATCAAGGCAGCGAATAACGGGAAAACAGATGCCGATCTTTTGAAAGGTATTGGTTTCTCTGCCTGGCTGGCAAGTGATCTGAAAGTAAAAGCAGATGGGTCTTATGATTTCTCTTCTGCGAATCCAGTTGTTATCACAGCAGATGGAAAAACAGAGATGTTTACAGATGAAAAGGGTTATGCCTGCTCTATTCCACTTCCGTATGGAACATACGTGGTAAAAGAGACAACCAGTAAACACAACTATGAACCGGTGGATGATTTTATCGTTACAATCAATGAGAATCACCCAGACACTCCGCAGGTATGGCGTGTGCTTCTAGATAAGGAATTTGAGGCAAAGCTGAAGATCATCAAGAAAGATGATGAAACAAAGAAGAGTGTGCTTCTGGCAAATACAGAATTTAAAGTATATGATCTGGATCATCAGAAATATGTCGAGCAGGTTACTACTTATCCTTCTACCAAAGTTCACAAATCATATTTTACCGATGCGAATGGATATCTGATCCTTCCGAACAATTTGAAGATCGGAAATTACAGAATCGAAGAAGTGACTGCGCCGGAGGGATATACACAGTCTTCTGCTTATGTAACGGTATCTGTAGATACTAACACAGCCTATATGATCGATCCGACCAGTAAAGATGCCATTATCGAAGTGGAATATGAGAATCATCCGGTTAAGGGAGACCTGACCATTTTCAAACAGGGAGAACTTCTTGCCGGTTATGATCATGATTTCCAGTATGAGCTGTGTGGACTGAAAGGCGTTACATTTGAAGTATATGCTGCAGAAGATATTTTTACTGCCGATCATCAGGTGGATGAAAATGGAAACCGTACCTTGTATTATGCAAAGGATGCCCTGGTGGCAAAAGTAACTACGGATGAAGATGGATATGCGTATGTGAAAGATCTTCCTCTTGGCGAATATTATGTAAAAGAATCCAAGGCACCGGAAGGATTTGTTCACAATGAGAACAGTGAAAAAGCTGTTTTTGTATATGCAGATCAGAATACCCCGGTTGTATTTGACCAGGTGTCCTTCACCAATGAAAGACAGAAAGTGTCGATTTCTGTCGAGAAACAGGATGCAGATAATGGAAATGTCGTACCGGGTGCTGTCTTCGGAATCTACAATGCCGAAGATATCATCAATAAAGATGGCCAGGTAATCATAAAAGCAGATACCCTGCTTCAGGAGATGACTTCCGATGAAGATGGTCAGGCAAAATGTACACTGGATCTGCCTCTCGGACAGTATTATGTGAAAGAGCTTCATGCTCCTGCCGGTTTTGTTTCTTCTGATGAGATCCTGAGCTTTGATGCTTCTTATCAGGGACAGGACATTCAGACCGTTGAGTTGAAAGCAGTTAAGAAAAACGAGCCGACAGTTGTGAAAATCACGAAGTCCGATATCACCACAGGCGAAGAACTGGATGGTGCGTACCTGCAGGTACTTGACCAGAATGGAAATATCATCGACAGCTGGGAGTCTTCCAAAGACGAATCCCATGTGATCAAACGTCTGACCGTTGGAGAGACCTATATACTTCGCGAACAATTTGCTCCGTATGGATATCTTGTTGCAAATGATATCACCTTTACGATTGAAGATACTGCAGAAATCCAGAAAGTGGAAATGAAAGACGAGGTGCCGGTTGCAGAACTAATCCTGAATAAAAAGGGAGAATTCCTGAATGAGGTGTCTCTTGTAGATCAGATCAAAGGTGTGGTGGAACATATTTTCCATTATATTACCGGCAGCCTGACCGATGTTACTTTCGAAGTATATGCAGAGGAAGATATCAAGGCTGCGGATGGTGTCAGCGAAGATTATTATAAGGCAGATGAGCTGGTGGCAACGATGACGACAGATGAAACCGGCATTACAAAACTGAGTAATCTTCCACTGGGCAAATACTATGTCAAAGAAGTGGGAACAGCTCACGGATATGTTTTGGATTCAGAAATCCGTCATGTGGATCTAAGCTATGTGGATCAGAATACACCGGTTGTAACCTATAATGATGACTGGAAGAATCACCGTCAGAGAGTGATCATTAATCTTGTGAAAAAGGAAAAAGATCAGGATCGTGTTCTGGAAGGCGGCGTCTTTGGTCTTTATGCCAAAGAGGATATCAAGTCTTCTACCACCGGAAAAGTACTGATTGAGGCAGATGAGATTATCGAGCTGAAATCAACTGATGCTGAAGGAAAGATCACCTTTATGACAGATCTTCCGATTGATGCTGAATACTATGTAAAAGAGCTATATGCGCCAGCCGGATTTGTAAATGCAGAGGAAGTACAGGAATTTACTGTTTCCTATGCCGGTGAAAATGAAGATTCTGTTGTTGTCGATCTTACTTTTGAGGATGAAGCAACGACAGTTGAGATCACGAAGACCGATCTGACTGGTGGAAAGGAAATTCCGGGCTGCAAGCTGAAACTGGTGGATGAGGATGGAAATACCGTTGAAGAGTGGACTTCCACAGAAGAGGCTCATGTCATCAAAGAACTGGTAGTTGGTAAGAAATATACTCTGGTAGAAACGCAGCCTGCAGATGGATACGTGACAGCAGAAAGTATAGAGTTTACCGTAGAGAATACTGCTGAGATTCAGAAGCATCAGATGAAGGATGATGTGACAAAAGTGGAAATCTCTAAACAGGATATTGCAGGGAAGGAACTTCCGGGTGCTAAACTCACAATCCTGGACAAGGATGGAAAGGTTGTGGAAAGCTGGACTTCCACAAAAAAAGCACATCATATTGAAATGCTTCCGATTGGAAAATACACGCTTCGTGAAGAAACCGCACCGGATGGATATCTGGTTGCCAATGATGTGGAATTTGAAGTGAAGGATACCGGAGAGGTTCAGCATGTAACAATGGTGGATGAAGCAAAACCGGCTGTTCAGGCTGATACACCGAAAACAGGGGATGAACGCAACATGAAATTGTGGCTGCTCCTGCTCGGTATCGGTGCCGGTGGTCTTGGAGTCGCTTTTGGAATCAGAAGAAAGCGTAAATAGTAACTTAGAAACAAAATAATGACGAACCAGAAGCATAAGGGCATTTGTGGAAATCGGAAAGGAGATCCATGAATGCCCTTAATGCATTTCAGAAAGATGAGGAAAAACATGGGAAGAAAAGAAACGATATTACCGGGAGCAAAGATTGATGGAAGAAAGTATCTGGAAGACAAGCCAAAGTCTTGTGACTACTGCTACTGGTGGCAGGGCAAAAACAAAGGTTGTATTCTGCCGGAATGTTATTACCTGATGCCGGAGGAAAAGAAGGAGCCAAATGATTATGAGGAAGGGAACTGCAGAACCTGCCCTTATGGGAAGCATACACCCTGTATCGGATACTGTATTGCAAAGCTCCAAAAAGAAATGCGCGGGAAAAAAGGAGGCGGATGCTATGATACCGATGCTGCGAGTGGAAGTTAAAAATGACCGTCCCTTAATCTGTGCCAGAGAACTGTATGAGGCTCTGGGTATTAAGACACAGTACAGTGTCTGGATCGACCGTATTATTTCCCTTGGTTTTGTGAGTGGTCAGGACTTTTATCCAAAAATGAATAAAAGTACCGGTGGCAGATGCAGTGTTGATCATTATATTACAGTGGATATGGCAAAACACATCTGTATGCTCCTTCGAAATGAGAAAGGAAAACTGTATCGCCAGTATTTTCTGGAGCTGGAAAAAGCATGGAATCAGCCGGAACAGGTGATGGCAAGAGCATTGCAGCTGGCCAATTCCCAGATTGCAAAGCTGCAGGAACAATGTACGGAGCTTGGCGACCAGCTGATCAAACATCAGATGCTTCTGGAAGATATGGCACCAAAGGCTGCTTATCTGGATCTGATCATGAATTCCCCCTCATCTGTTCTGGTCACACAGATTGCAAAAGATTATGGATACAGCGCGGTTTCATTTAACCGGCTTCTTCATGATTTTAGGATCCAGTATAAAGTTAATGACCAATGGGTGTTATATGCTGATTATGCCGGGAAGGGTTATGTCCAGAGCAGAACAATCTATATGCATCCAAACCGCACCGGCCCGGTCGTGAGGATCCAGACAGAATGGACACAGAAAGGCAGAAGATTTTTATATGAGTTTTTAAAAGAACAGGGAATTCTTCCCCTGATTGAGAAGGAAGGTGGATAAATGCAGGAAGAGGTAAATGAGAAGATTATTACGCTCAGTGTACAGGGAGCCAGGATTACTGCTTCTATGGTAAAAGCAGCCATGAGAAAGTTTCTTATGGAGCTGGAGCGTGAAGGACAGAAATCATCGCAGATCAAACAGGCAGAAAAGCAGGGACAGGCCAGGGAGCGTGGGATTGAAAAAGAAAAGCAAAGACAGGAAAAGAAAAAGCCCCATGGCAAGCAGACAATCAAGCAGCTGCAGGAACAGGGAGCGCAGCTGACCAATATTCAGATCACAAACCAGAATATCAAATCCTTTGACCGGGTTGCCCGTAAATATGGCATTGATTACAGCCTGAAAAGGGACGACAGTGTGACACCACGAAGATATCTGGTGTTCTTTAAGGCGAAGGATGTGGATGTGATGACAGCTGCATTTAAGGAATATGCAGGAGTTTCCATGAAGAAATCCAAAAAGCCTTCTGTGCGGAAGAAACTGCAGAAGTCTGTGCAGAAGATGAACGTTAAACACCGCCAGAGAGAAAAAGTGAAACAGAAAGTGAGGGGACAGCAGCGATGAGTAAAAAGAAACCAAAAGCCAGAAGTCCGGGAAAGTTGGAAACAGCAATCCAGCAAAGCTTATCAAAGGTCAGTGTTAAAAAGCTGGTTGCTATGAATATTCCCTATCTCATCGCTTTCTATGTGGTAGAGAAATGTGCATGGCTTTACCGGCACTGTATCGGCGGAACTGTGGTTCAAAAGCTTGGTGTTATGCTGATGAATCTTCCAGTAGCTTTCCGGTCGTGGATACCAAGCTTCCACATCCGGGATCTTTTAGCCGGTATCATCGGGGCGTTACTTCTCCGCTGTGTTGTGTACATGAAAGGGAAAAATGCAAAAAAGTTCCGGCAGGGCGAAGAATACGGTTCTGCAAGATGGGGAAATGAAAAAGACATTGAACCATTTATTGATCCGGTATTTGAAAATAATATCATCCTGACACAGACGGAGAGGCTGACTATGAACAGCCGCCCGAAACTTCCGAAGTATGCAAGAAACAAAAATGTGATCGTCATCGGTGGATCCGGATCCGGTAAAACACGATTCTATGTGAAGCCCAACCTCATGCAGATGCCGGATAACGTATCGTATGTGGTCACAGATCCGAAAGGTACCATTATTGTTGAATGCGGCACAATGTTAGTCCGGCATGGATACCGGATCAAGGTACTGAATACGATCAATTTCAAAAAGTCCATGCATTACAACCCATTCCATTATATTCGGAGTGAGAAAGACATTTTGAAACTGGTGAATACGATCATTGCAAATACGAAAGGAGAAGGTGAAAAAGCAGCTGAGGATTTCTGGATAAAAGCGGAACGTCTTCTGTACACCGCCCTTATTGGATATATCTGGTATGAAGCACCGGAGGAAGAACAGAACTTTGCTACTCTTCTGGAATTTATCAATGCCAGTGAAACCAGGGAAGAGGATGAAGAATTTAAAAATGCTGTGGATGAACTGTTTGAGGAACTGGAAGCGGAGAATCCGGAACATTTTGCAGTACGCCAGTACCGCAAATATAAGCTGGCAGCCGGAAAAACTGCCAAATCTATCTTAATTAGCTGTGGTGCCAGATTAGCCCCATTTGATATTGCAGAGCTTCGGGAGCTGACACGATACGATGAGATGGAGCTTGACATGCTGGGAGACCAGAAGACAGCCATGTTTGTCATTATCAGTGATACAGATGACACCTTCAACTTTATTGTTGCTATCATGTATACCCAGCTTTTCAATCTGCTTTGCGATAAAGCAGATGATGAGCATGGAGGAAGATTGCCTTATCATGTCCGTCTGTTGCTGGATGAGTTCAGTAATATCGGGCAGATTCCAAAATTCGACAAGCTGATTGCTACGATCCGAAGCCGCGAAATATCGGCTTCTATTATTTTGCAGTCACAGTCCCAGCTAAAAACAATCTATAAGGATGCGGCAGAAACCATCATAGGCAACTGTGATACGGTCTTATTTCTTGGTGGAAAAGAAAGTTCTACCCTAAAGGAGATATCCGAGACACTGGGGAAAGAGACCATTGATCTGTATAACACATCAGATACCAGAGGGAATAACCGCTCCTATGGACTGAATTATCAGAAGACAGGAAAAGATCTGATGAGCCGGGATGAGCTGGCAGTCATGGATGGCAATAAGTGTATCCTGCAGCTTCGGGGTGTTCGTCCGTTTTTCAGTGACAAATATGATATTACGAAGCACAGAAGGTATAAGGAACTTTCTGATTACAACAGGAAAAATGAGTTCGATATCGAAAAGTATCTGGAACACAAGCTGGTTATTTCCAGGGATACAGCATTTGAAATGCATGAATACGAAATAACGAAAGAAGACATTGCAGCCATAGAGGCTGAGGAAGGAGAACGATATGTGGATTAGAACAATGAGACGCAGGGGGAGAAGTGAATCCCTCTTTGTATTTGAATTTACTTCTATTGAAGAGGATTATATTCCGTTTATCTTTCACATGGAGAAGATTGCAGCATTGATCCCCACGGAAAAGTGTAAAGCATATTTTGGTGAGCTGATCGATAAGCTCCGGTCCAGATGTGATAACCGATATGCCGCAGGAGAGGTGGTAGCTTCGACATTTTTATTTGATGATGAAATGGCAGAGCTGACAACTCATATGGCATATCTGCTTCTGCTTGTGGAGCCTGTAAAGAAATAGGAAGCAGACAGTATTAAGAACCGTTCCATAGGGAGCGGATTTTTTTGTTTGATGGAGGTTTGTATGAGGATAAGAAACAGATCGCCCTGTTCCTGGGGAGACAGGAACACCGGAAAAAGAAAGAAGAAAAGAAAAATCAAATGAAGGAGGAAAAAATATATGGGATTTTTTACGAGCGCAATTAATATTTTGCAGACATTGGTAGTTGCCATCGGGGCCGGCCTTGGAGTCTGGGGTGTCATCAACCTGATGGAAGGTTATGGAAATGACAATCCGGGGGCAAAGTCTCAGGGAATCAAACAGCTTATGAGCGGTGGTGGTGTAATTCTCATCGGTACTCAGTTAATTCCGCTTCTTAGTGGACTGTTTGGTTAAGAGAAAGGAGTAGTTATCCATGTTCGATCAGATTTTTGATGCGATCGAAGAATGGATGAGGGAACTCCTGACAGGGATGATCAATTCCAACCTGGATCAGATGTTTACTGATGTCAATCAGAAAACTGGTGAGATTGCAAGCCAGGTTGGACAGACTCCCCAGGGATGGAATGGCAGCATATTCAGTATGATCCAGAACCTGTCCAATTCGGTAATTTTACCGATTGCAGGTATCATCATTACGTTTGTGCTCTGCTATGAACTAATTTCCATGCTTACTGAGCGTAATAACATGCATGATATTGATACATGGATGTTCTTCAAATACTTTGTGAAGATGTGGATCGCAGTGTATCTGGTAAGCAATACTTTTACCATTACAATGGCTGTTTTTGATGTGGGTCAGCATGTAGTAAATGCTGCATCCGGTGTGGTCACAGGCAGTACTGCCATTGATATCAGCTCGGCACTGACCGATCTGGAGGCTACATTGGAAGCCATGGAGATTGGAGAATTAGTAGTGTTGGCATTGGAAACCCTGATCGTCAGCTTCTGTATGAGAATCATGTCTGTATTGATCACCGTAATTCTATATGGACGTATGATTGAGATTTACCTTTATACTTCGGTCGCGCCGATTCCGTTCGCCACAATGAGCAACAGAGAGTGGGGACAGATCGGAACCAATTATTTCAGAGGACTCTTTGCCCTGGCATTCCAGGCATTTCTGATGATGGTTTGCGTCGCTATCTATGCTGTGCTGGTAGCGGGTATCCAGTATTCAGATAATCTGAGTTCTTCATTATTTGGCGTAATGGCTTATACAGTCATCCTGTGTTTCAGTTTGTTTAAGACAGGATCCCTGAGCAAGTCGATTTTTAATGCCCATTAAATTAATCACAGGAAGGAGAGATAAACCATGGCATATGTCAGTGTTCCAAAAGATTTGACAAACGTAAAAAATAAAGTGGCTTTTAATCTGACAAAGAGACAGATTATCTGCATCGGTATCGGTGCAGCGATTGGTATTCCGTTTTATTTCCTCACAAGAGGAATACTTGGGATGTCAAATGCGGCTACTGTTATGGTGATTTTGATGTTACCGGCATTTATGTTTGCTATGTATGAAAAAGACGGGATGCATCTGGAGGATATGATCTTGCACATCCTGAATGTAAAAGTGTTCCGGCCACCGGTCAGAACCTATGAAACAGAGAATTATTATGAATCGAATCCGGAAACAACCGGTTCGAAAAATGCATCCAGAGAAAAGAAGGGAGGAAAGACAGGTGTCAAAAAGAAAAAATAACAGCACCAAAAGGTCAAAGAAAAAAGAAGAAAAGCGCCTTTCGGTACAAAAGACGATCCGATACAAAGAGATGGGAAAGGATGGGATCTGCCGGGTACAGGGAAATACATATTCCAAATGTATCCGGTTTTATGATATCAACTATCAGCTGGCACAGAATGAGGATAAGAATGCTATTTTTGAAAACTGGTGTGATTTCCTCAACTATTTTGACAGCAGCATCCATTTCCAGCTGAGCTTTATCAATCACAAAAGTAATATGAAGGAATTTGAGAATGTGATCCGTATCCGGCCTCAGCATGATGAGTTTGATGATGTCCGCATGGAATATGCACAGATGCTGAAGCATCAACTGGCAAAGGGCAATAACGGTTTGGTAAAGTCAAAATATATCACGTTTTCTATCGAAGCGGAGAATATCAAGCTGGCGAAACCGAAGCTGGAACGTATCGAGTCGGATATACTGAATAATTTCAAGGTGCTTGGTGTACCGGCATATCCACTCAATGGTGTGGAGCGGCTTCAGATTATGTATGAAACATTTAATCCGGATGCCAGTGCCGATTTCCAGTTTGATTATGGTTCCATGATCCGGACCGGTCTCAGCACAAAGGATTATGTGGCACCGACCAGCTTTGTATTTAAAGAAGGGAAGACATTCCAGATGGGGATAACGATTGGCGCAGTCTCCTATCTGCAGATTCTTGCTCCGGAGCTTACCGATAAAATGCTGGCTGAGTTTCTGGATATGGATAAGGATCTGATCGTAAACCTGCATGTGCAGTCGGTGGATCAGATGAAAGCCATCAAGCTTGTAAAAAGCAAGGTGACGGATATCAACCGCATGAAAATTGAAGAACAGAAAAAGGCAGTTCGTTCCGGATATGATATGGACATCATCCCGTCAGACCTGAATACGTATGGTGGCGAGGCAAAGAGACTTCTGGAAGATCTGCAGTCACGAAATGAGCGTATGTTCCTGGTAACTGCGCTCTTTTTGAATACAGCAAAAAGTAAACAGGATCTGGAAAATGCAGTATTCCAGACTGCCGGCATCGCTCAGAAATATAACTGTGTGTTAAGGCGACTGGATTATCAACAGGAGGAAGGGCTGATGAGCAGTGTTCCGCTTGGTGTCAATCATGTGCCGATCAAAAGGGCACTGACTACGACCAGCACTGCTATCTTTGTTCCTTTCACAACGCAGGAATTGTTCATGGGTGGAGAATCCCTTTATTACGGATTGAATGCCCTCAGCAACAATATGATCATGGTAGATCGGAAGAAGTTGAAAAACCCGAATGGGCTGATCCTCGGTACACCTGGATCCGGAAAGTCCTTTGCGGCTAAGAGAGAAATTACAAATGCATTTTTCGTGACAAATGACGATATTATCATCGGTGATCCGGAGGGAGAATATTATCCACTGGTTCATGCCCTTGGGGGTCAGGTTATCCACATTTCTCCGACCAGCAAGGATTATATTAATCCCATGGATATCAATATGGATTATTCCGATGATGATAATCCACTGGGTGTGAAGTCAGATTTTGTCCTGTCGTTGTGTGAGCTGATCATGGGAACCAGAAATGGTATTGAGGCAGAGGAAAAATCAGTGATCGACCGGTGTCTTCCCCTTGTATATCAGAAATATTTTGCAGATCCGAAACCGGAAAATATGCCGGTACTGGGAGATCTGTATGACTGCCTGAGAAAGCAGAAAGAGCCCCAGGCCCAGCGTATCGCAACAGCACTGGAAATCTACGTTAATGGTTCTCTGAAAGTGTTTAACCATCAGACAAATGTGGAACTGAATAATCGGATTGTCTGCTTCGACATCAAGGAGCTGGGTAAACAGTTGAAAAAACTGGGAATGCTCATTGTCCAGGATCAGGTATGGAACCGTGTTACCATTAACCGGGGCTCACAGAAATCTACCAGATACTATATCGATGAATTCCATCTTCTTCTGAAAGAGGAACAGACCGCAGCTTATTCTGTGGAAATCTGGAAGAGATTCCGCAAATGGGGTGGAATTCCCACAGGAATCACTCAGAATATCAAAGACCTTCTGGCCAGCCGGGAGATTGAAAATATCTTTGAAAACAGTGATTTCATCCTGATGCTGAATCAGGCTGCAGGCGACAGACAGATTCTGGCAAAGCAACTGAACATTTCACCATATCAATTATCCTATGTGACGAATTCCGGGGAAGGCGAAGGACTTTTGTTCTACGGAAATATCATCATTCCGTTTAAGGATAAGTTTGATAAGAGCTTGAAACTGTATTCGCTGATGACAACAAAACCGGAAGAAGTGGAGGAACGAAAGAAACTGGAGGCAGAAAGGAAATGAGAAAATGGATATCGAGGATTCTGTTTGTAGTTTCCATTATCCTTCTCACCATCAGCCTCTACTTTCTGATGGGTATGTATCTGCAAGATCAAAAAAGCGAAACAGGATTCGACTCTATTCGACAAGTCCATGAAGAACAGGAAACTAATGATAATAAAGATGATATCGAGGGAGACAGTAATTCTCCTGCTATTGTTGATCCTGGCCTTCTGGCTTTGCACGAAATGAATCCGGACTGCATCGGCTGGATTAAAATTGAAGGGACAGCAATTGATTATCCAGTCATGTATCATCCGGAAGAAAAGAATTACTATCTCAGGAGAAATTTTGAGAAGGAATATGACGTAAGCGGTACTCCATTTCTTTCTGAACTGTGTGATCCAGAGGATGCAGAAAATCTGATTATTTATGGCCATCACATGAGTTCCGGGAAAATGTTTGCAGCTTTGGATCAATATAAGTCAGAAGAATTCTTTCAGGAACACCCGGTAATCCAATACAGCACACTGCATGGGGAAGAACAATATCAGATTATAGCGGCATTTGCCATACCGGTTTATACAGGATATGATTTTGAATACTACTCTTTCACCAAGGCAGAAGATGCTGAGGATTATATGACTTTTATTGAAGAATGCAAGAAACGGTCATATTATGACACTGGTTATACAGCACAGTATGGAGACAAGCTGATCACACTGTCAACCTGTGAGTATTCCCATAAAAACGGGCGGATGGTTGTGATTGGTAAACAAATTGAGAATGAAAGAAGGTGAATGATTGGCAGGAAAGGAATATACAGCGAAAGACAAGATCTTTTCTAAAATGACAAGAGAAGGTCTGACAGAAGAAACACTCCGGGATGGTTCTGTGAAGAAAATCAGCCAGAAAAGTCGGGATGAACCTGAACTTGACAGTAAGGAGCGGGATGAGAAAAATACGACTCCCGGCAAAAGGCTGTCGGACAGTTCCGGAAGAACTGATAACCGACGCATGAGAAGGTATGTGCAGGAATTAAGAATGTCTTCGGATATTGCATCTGAAGAAAGATCTGCAAGAACTTTTTCCAAAGCAAACAGTGAAAGAATCATAGAAAGAAAGGACAGCCGGTACCAGGGAAAGCTTCGTTCTCAGGAACAGATTCCGGAAGTATCCGGTATCTCGGATCAGAAAGATCAAGCAAAGAAGAAACGTGCTCGAAAGAGACTGACAGAAGAACAGGAAAAATCGGGTAGGCTTTCTTTTGGTGATGAAGGATCCGGCATGATCCACGGAGCCGGAACAGGAATGGGTCGAAAGGTAGCAGCCGGTGCGGCACTATATGCCAGAAATCAAATGGCAGAGAATGGAGATGATAATGCTGCTGTAGATGGTTCCGGTGCAGTGATGGCAGTTGCTGATGAAGCAGCTCACAGTCTTCGCAGGGCACAGTTAAGAAGCCAGAGAAGTGATGTGAAAGCACACAGAAAAGGGATGAATCTGGATGCTCCAGAGGCTTCCAGATTGAAGTTTGATGCTGCGAAGGAAGCATCAGAACGAACTGCCAGGGATTCAGTGCAAAATGCAGAAAAGAAGCGTTTGCTAAACCGCTTCTTCCAGAGAAAAAAATATAAAGATGCCTACCGGGCAGCAAAGGCTGGTAAAACAGCCGGAAGCCTCGGAGGGGCAACAACGATTGCCGGTGTCGAAAACATGACGGTAAAAGCCAAGATTGCTTTAAAAGAAATCGTAAGGCGAAACCGTACCGTGTTTCTTGGTATCGGCATTTTTTTGCTCATTTTTATGCTGATTGCAGTTTCTTTGGGAAGCTGCAGTGCTTCGATTCAGGGTGGAGCTTCCGTGATCGGTATGACAACCTATCCCAGCACAAATGCAGATATCTATGCGGCAGAAAATGCTTATGCTGCCATGGAGGAGGCATTAAACCGGCAGATTAACAATATGGAGTCTACATATCCGGATTACGATTCCTATCAGTACAATGTCAGCGAAATCGGGCATAATCCGTATCATCTGACTTCATACCTGACTGCAAAGTATGGCGGATACACCTATGAGGATATAAGGGATGAGCTGCAGGATCTTTTCCAGGCACAATACCATCTGTCTACCCATGGAAGAACGGAAACAGTCACAGAAACAAGAACTGTCCGTGTGGGAGAATCACTGGGAAATGTAGTCACCAGCGGATATTGCAACTGTTCTATCTGCTGTGGAAGGTGGTCCGGCGGGCCGACAGCCAGCGGTGCATATCCGACTGCAAACCATACGATTGCTGTTGATGCAAACAATCCAATCGTACCTCTAGGAACGAAAGTGATCATGAACGGTGTGGAATATACGGTAGAGGATACCGGAAATTTTGCCAGATATGGAGTTGCCTTTGATGTGTATTACGACAGCCATTCTGCGGCCAGTGCACATGGACATCAGACATGGGAAGCATTTCTCGCAGATGATAATGGCAGCCGAGAGGTGGAGGTTACTACCACGACTACACAGAGAGTCCTCTATGTCACTCTCACGAATACGAATTTTGATGCAGTGGCAAGGGCAAATCTGACAGAGGAACAGGAAATTCTGTATGATGCATTAAATACCACATTGGGCAACCGGGATTATTTGTGGGATGTAAACCGGATTACCGGAGCCGGAGGCGGTATGAGTTATGAGATCCCGCCGGAAGCACTGTCAGATGAACGGTTTGCAAGAATGATCCGGGAAGCAGAAAAATATCTGGGATATCCCTATGTATGGGGCGGATCTTCACCGAGCACCAGCTTCGACTGTTCCGGATTTGTATCCTGGGTAGTTAATCATTGTGGAAATGGCTGGAATTATGGACGTCGGACCGCAGATGGGCTTCGTGGCCTTTGTACTTATGTTCCACCGTCACAGGCAAAGCCGGGAGATCTGATCTTTTTCCAGGGAACCTATAATACCAGCGGTGCCAGCCATGTGGGAATTTATGTTGGCAATGGAATGATGATTCACTGCGGGGATCCGATCCAGTATGCGAATATCAATACATCCTACTGGCAGCAGCATTTTATGTGCTTTGGAAGACTGCCTTAAAAAGGAAGGAAGGTGAAAATTTGAATCGGAAGATTAAAAAGTATCTGGATGAGATTGAAAAGACCGAAAAGAAAATTGCTGATCTGGAAATGTATCTGAAAGGTGTCCGGTCAGCGCTGAAAGAGGAAGAAAATAACGAAATGATCAAAAGCATCCGTGGAATGAAATTAAAAGGGCAGGAATTATTTGATCTGCTAAACGGAATCCAGGATGGAACGATATCATTTGTAGCGAGCGGGGAGTCAGAAGAAGAATCTGGCTCCTTTGTTGTTCAGAAAGAAAAAAGAGAAAGTGAGGAAAATGAATATGGTGAAATGGAAGAAACTGAATAAAAAACTGGTGGTGCTTTTGACAGCAGCTATGATGCTTTTTGGCAGTCAGGCTACTGCTTTTGCGTATGTGGATCAGGGCACAGAGGCAGCTCAGGAGGAATCAACAACAGAAACGGAGGAACCGGTGGTTGAGGATACTCATACCGAGGAAAATGGCGATCCGTTCTCTGTTCCTGGTAACGGAGAGGTAAGGGATGACATTACCGATGATTCCAGTAAGGAATTTCTGACGATTAAAACAAAGAATAACAATACGTTTTATATCGTAATTGACCGGGCGGCAACAACGAACAACGTGTACATGCTGTCTCAGATTGATGAAAATGACCTGAAAGAATTTCTGGATGAGGATCAGCAACAGACTTTAGAGACTGCCCCTTCTGTAGTCCTGAAGGATGAGCATACAGACGATACGGAAAGCAACATGGTTGTTGAAGAAGAAACACAGGCAGATAAACCGGATAAAACAGCAACAAATTCTGGTCTGTTTGTGATCCTTCTTCTGGCTGTAGCGGGGATTGCAGGCTATTACTACTTCAAGATCTACAAACCGAAGCAGGAAGATGATGATTCTGAAAATGAAGGTCTGGAAATGGATGACGGGCTGGAGACCATCAATGAGGATGAGAAATCCGATAATCCGGCAGAAAAAGACGAATCACAGGAATAAATCCAAAAAGGTGGGAGCTGATGTTGTATAAGGGCAACGCAGCTCCCATATTAGTGAAAGGAGTTGTAAGAATATGTATTTAGTGATTACAGAAAAACCAAGCGTAGCCAGATCCATTGCGGATGTGATCGGCGCACAGAAACGTGAAGACGGATATCTGGAAGGAAAGGATTGTATCGTCAGCTGGTGTCTTGGACATCTTGCTGAATATGTGGCTCCGGATGCTTATGACGAGAAATTCAGCAGATGGAACTATGAGGATCTGCCCATTATTCCGCAGGAGTGGAAACTGGCAGTGTCAAAGGACAAGAAGGATCAGTTCTATGTGTTAAAGAAGTTGCTGAACCGTCCGGATATCGACTATGTAGTAAATGCCTGTGATGCAGGACGGGAAGGCGAATTGATCTTCAAGAGAGTCTATGATCTTTCCCGGAGCAGAAAACCGGTAAAAAGACTGTGGATCAGTTCTATGGAAGATGAAGCCATCCGTGAGGGATTTTCTCAAATGAAAGATGTGTCTGCATATGAAAACCTTGCCGATGCTGCTGTGTGCAGAGCCCAGGCAGACTGGCTGGTAGGAATGAACGCAACCAGAGCTTACACCAGTAAATATTATAAGAAGCTGACTGTGGGGCGTGTCCAGACACCGACGCTTGCCATGCTGGTAGACAGGGACAGAGCTGTTTCCTCATTCCAAAAGGAAAAGTATTTCAATGTGCAACTGGATCTGGATGGTCTGCAGGTAGAAAGACAGAAAATCTTTGATGAAAAGGAAGCAGAAAAACTGAGAGTTCTTTGCCAGGGAAGCGATGCTGTTGTGGAAGAAATACGTTCAACGGATAAGACTGTAAGACCACCAAAGCTTTATGATCTGACTACTTTGCAGAGGGAAGCGAATCGACATTATGGTATGACTGCCCAGCAGACGTTAAATGCAGCACAGTCTCTGTATGAGCAGAAACTGATCACCTATCCGAGAACTGACAGCCAGTATCTGACGGAGGATATGGAGGTAACTGCAGGAAATGTGATTCGGAGAATTCATGAAAAGTATCAGCTGACAGGACCCTTTGATCAGCCGGAAAAGCCGAATATCAGTCTTGTCCTGAATAACCGGAAGGTATCCGATCATCATGCAATTATTCCCACTGTGGAATTGACAGATTGTGATTTGTCACAGTTAAAGGATTGGGAACAGAAGGTATTGTTCCTCATCTGTGTCCGTATGGTGGAAGCAACAGAAAAGGATTATATTTTCACAGAAACCGATATCACCGTGAAGTGCCAGAACGAGCTGTTTTCCGCAAAAAAGAAAGTTGTAAAGCAGATGGGATGGAAGCTTTATGAAGAGTGTTTCAAGAACATAGATGGGCTGGCTATGGAAAATCCGGAAAATGTAGAGACAGACCGGTTTTCTGATCTGGCTCCCGGACAGATCTTTTACAATGTGGCTGCTGATAAATCGGAGCATTTCACTTCCCCACCGAAACAGTACAGCGAAGATACTCTGCTTGCAGCTATGGAGACAGCCGGGAATAAGGAATTCGATGAGGATACAGAGAAAAAGGGGCTGGGAACTCCGGCAACCAGAGCAGGAATCATTGAAAAACTGGTACATTCCCAGTATGCCGTCCGTAAGGGAAAACAGATCATTCCTACAGAAGATGGAAAGGTTCTGATTGAGATCCTGCCCGACTTTCTGAAATCAGCCAGCATGACAGCGGAATGGGAAAATCAGCTTCTGGATATGGAGAAAGGGAAGATCACTCCGGATACCTTTATGACAGGGATCAAAAATATGATCACCATGATGCTGAATGGATGTGACACGATTCCGGAGGAAGAAACCAGAAGGTTCCAGACAAGGGAAAGCATTGGAACCTGTCCGGTATGCGGAAGTCTGGTGTATGAAGGGAAAAAGAACTTCTACTGCAGTAACAGGGAATGTCGTTTTGCCCTCTGGAAAGAAACAAAATATCTGGAGCGGATGCTGAAAACCATCGATAAACGTATGGCTGCAGAACTTTTAAAAAGTGGAAAAGTCCGGGTGAAGGATCTGTATTCTGCCAAGAAAAATATGTATTTTGAAGCGGATCTGATCATGGATGCCAGTGAAGATCGTGTGAATTTTTCTCTGGATTTTCCGAATAAAAAGCCTTTTGGAAAAGGCAAGAAGAAATAGAAAAATGAAATAGGAAAGGATGAAAAATATGGAATTTGAAAAATTTGTAGAAACTGTAAAAGAAACAATCAAAGACTATCTTCCGGATGAATATAAAAATGCCAGTGTTGATGTTTATCCCCATGAAAAGCTGAATGAAAGCTATCTGGGGATGACGGTAAGAACGGAGAGCCAGGTGTCTTCCCCGACACTGAACCTGAACATGTTCTATGAACAGATGCAGGATGTTCAGATGGAGATGGAAGATATTATGGAACGGATGGCTGAGGTTGTGCAGATCACACCTATGGACATTGACATGGGTATTTTGACCGATTATGAAAAAGCAAAAGAGAATCTGTTTATCCGGGTATCTGATGCGGACAGGAATCAGGAAATGCTGTCAAAAGTTCCCCATACACGTGTAGAGAATCTGGCGATTACCTATCATATCTTTGCTAATTCCGGAGCAGATGGCATTGCTTCTGCGATTGTAAACAACGAAATGATGAAACTTTTTGGTGTTTCAAAGGACCAGCTTCATCAGGATGCTCTGGAAAACAGTCCGAAGGTGTTTCCGGTCAAGATAGAATCTATGGATAAAATGATGGAAAACATGATGAGAAATGATATGCGGGCTGCCGGTATAAAAGAAGAAGATATTGACCAGATGATGGAAGAAATGTATCAGAATATGGCTGTTCCGCTCACCATTGTTACGAATGAGCAGATGCTCGATGGTGCTGCAGTTCTCTTCTATCCCGGCCAGATGGATCAGATTGGAGAAGCATTAAAGGGAGATTACTATATTCTTCCCTCTTCCACTCATGAAATGCTGGTTCTTCCGGATAATGGAGAGATGACCTCCCGTGAATTAAAACACATGGTAATGGAAGTGAATAACAGTGAAGTCCGTCCTGAAGAAAAACTGGCGGATGAAGTGTATCACTATGATACCAAGGACAGGATTTTTGAAAAAGCATCTGCTTTTGAAGATCGTCAGAAAGCGAAAGGAAAGGAACAAACAATGCCCGATAAGAAAGATGCAAATATGTCTCAGCCGGTACATAAACCGAAGCATAAAGCAAATGATATGTCACTTTAAAAATATGTGTATGAGAAGCCCCGTCGGAATTAGAAACCGGCGGGGTTTTAGAAAGGAGTTCAAATGAACAGAGAAAATAATATTGAAGCAGTTCAGTCAGCTACTATCCCACTTCCGGTTGCGGGAAAGGATATGAACAGCATCCTGAAATCTTTGGAGACTGGCGTGGAGAATATTTTTACCGGTGATAAATATGCCCTGTATCTGCAGACCATGTCGAAGTTTCACAGATATTCATTTAATAATACACTCTTGATTGCGATGCAGAGACCGGATGCAACCCTTGTTACCGGATACCGAAACTGGCAGTCAATGGGCAGACAGGTGAAAAAAGGGGAAAAAGGAATTACGATCCTTGCTCCTGCCCCGATCAAGAGAAAAAGGGAACAGGAAATTCTGGATCAGAACCGTAATCCTCTTCTGGATGCAGATGGAAAGCCAAGAACAGAGGAAGTCGAAGTTGTCATTCCACGGTTTAAACCAACCACAGTATTTGATATTAGCCAGACAGATGGTGAGCCTATAGAGACCCTTGCTCCTGAAGAACTGACGGAGGCGGTTGCGGATTATGATTTATTCATGGAAGCAATCACAGCGGTCTCTCCGGTTCCAATCCGATTTGATGAGATTGCAGGAGAAGCCAAAGGATATTATCATTCCGGAGATAAAGAGATTGTGATCCAAAAAGGAATGAGTGAAAGCCAGACAATCAAAACAGCGATTCATGAAACCGGACATGCCCGGCTCCACGACAAAGACATCATGGAGAAACAGGGAATAGAAAAGGATCGGCTGACAAAAGAGGTTGAGGCAGAATCTGTTGCTTATTGTGTCTGCTCTGCTTTTGGTGTAGATACTTCTGAATACAGTTTTCCGTATATTGCCGGATGGAGCAGCAATCGTGACATGAAAGAGTTAAAAGCATCCATGGACATAATCCGAAAGACTGCAGGAGAAATGATCGACGAATTATCCGAGAAACTGCAGGAACTGTTCACAGAGAAAAAGCAACTGCTGGAATCAGAACAGAAAGAAAAACTGATACCGGCAATGGAAGCTGCCGGATATCATTTTGATGAGCTTGAAAGTTCAGATGGAAATCTTCGTTTTCTGCCGGATGGAACCCATGAAATTGGCGGTGCGTGGATTGCAGATTCCTGGAATGATGTACAAGAATGGCTGGAAGGTGTTGTTCTGGAAAATCCAGATACAGCAGAGCGGGTGGAACGCGTATTGCATCCGGAACGATTTAAAAAAACTTCTGAAGAATTAATGTTTGGTGGAGAAGAGCGTTTTGCCATTTATCAGATTAATCATGAATCAAAAGCAATGGAATATCAGTTTATGGGTATGGATTTTGTAAAATCCCAGGGAATGGAAGTAACTGCCGGGGATTATCAGTGCGTGTACTCCGGGATTCTTCAGCCATCGGATAACTTAGACACTCTCTACAGTGTATTTAACGAGAACCATCCGGCTGATTTCAGAGGGCATTCCATGTCAGTCAGTGATGTAGTCATTACAAATAGAAATGGTGATATCCGGGCTTTCTATGTAGACAGCTTTGGTTTTACTGAACTGACGGATTTTGTAAAACAGAGACAGGAGATGATTGGAATAGAAGATACTACTCTTCCACTGCATCCGGATGAGGATAAATCTCACATCAGCTTTTATGTGGCAGAATGTTCCGAATTTCCAGTTCTTGGAGAATTTCATCAGGATCTGACTCTGGAACAGGCTTTTGATATTTTTGATCAGATACCGGGAAGCCGGATGAATGGAATAAAAAGTATTGGCTTCAATCTGCAGGATGGCAGTGATTATGAAGGAATGTTTGATCTGTATGTGGGAAATTCGTTACAGAAAGAAATCATCAACTCTATTCCCGGATATCGGGATAACAAGCTGGTACAGAAAGCGTTGTCAGATGCAGAGAAAATCATTGAGAAAAGACAGAATGAAAGAGAAAAAACAGAAAGTAAAATGCCGGAAGTAATACAGAAAACGGAAAGACAGAAAACAAAATTACAGCACAGAAGGGAGGCGATGAGTTTATGAAACCAGTGAAATTCGAAGAAAATGAATTAATGGTAATGGCGATCTTTGCCGAAAAGACCAGACAGGATACCGTAGAGACATTAAAAGAAACACTGGATGTTCTGGAAGAAACAAAAGAGGATGTATCCGATGAAGAAATGATTGAAATTGTATCTTCGCTGATCGAGAAACTGCAGCAAATTGAAGACAAGTATTACTACACACTAGATCTGGATTCATATCTCTTGGCATCGGAGGATGATGAGTATGAAGATTAATCAATTTGCCCTTTATCGTGTCAATAAGATGACTGCCGGACGGAAACTATGGCATCTGACTTACAACGAGGTTCGGGAAAAGAATTTTGCTGTTCGTGTGGAATTTTACCGGCATATGATGGTCGGCGAAATGAAGCCGGATGAGACCGCTAATGAAATCTGGAAACGGATCCGGTATAAAACAGAAGTCAGTGATGTGCTGATGCTTAACCATGAAGGAGAAATCTCCTGCTTCTATCTAAGTGATGATCATCCCAGAAGAATCAGCGGATTCATCAGTATGGGTACAACAGGAAGTGTTCTGTCCGTGGATACCAGAGATTATAAAATCGATGGCTATTCCGGAAACTGGAGAGTAACAGACTACATTATTATCGACGGAAAACAGTTTTATCTTCTGGAGCATCAGGAATTCAGGGAACAGGCTGCGAGGATTATTCTCGACAGTTACGGAAAATATGTGGCAGAAACCGGAATCGGAGGTTTTGATGAAACTGCTAAGCAGAAAATCCGTGAATATATTCATCCTGAGGATAAGTATCCGGAAAGGATGAAACAGTTGCAGACCAAGATGGAACTTTATCAGAAATATTTCCAGAATGGGATGTATGAACGAAGTCATGAATCCGGTACAGAAGCCAATTATGATATGGTGGATGGACAGGTGAATAACCAGAAGAAAGGTGCAGAGCAAATACAGTATCCGGTAGCAAAACGTCCGAAGAAAAGGACTTCTGTGATAAAGAAGCTTCATGAGAAACAAATTGCCATTGCAAAAAGATCCGGAAAGCCGGTGCCGAGATATTTGGAACAGCAGATGGTGCAGGAAAGAAGCAGAAAATAGCAACAAGATATGAAGTGTATATTGTGTTTACCCGAATAAATAAATTGAAGGTCTGGGGAGATTAGTTCTCTCTGGATCTTTTTTTATGCTCCAAAATAACGTTATAAAGTGTTAAATAGGTTACTCTTCTATTATTGAGACACGACATATTTGTTGTGCGCTTTCCAACAAGTTTACGAATAATAAAAAATTATGTATATGATATAATGCATTAGGTTGATAAAGTTCGCTGTTCGGATTATAATTTAATATAATGTATTTTTGTATAAAATGATGTTAGGAGGCCGTATGGAATATTTATCAACAACTCAGATTGCTCAAAAATGGGGTATATCATCAAGAAGAATACAAAAGATGTGTACAGAGAAAAAAATACCAGGTGCAATGCGTATCGGAAACTATTGGGCGGTGCCTGCAGATGCAGAAAGACCTAAAGACGGTAGGATAAAAAGCGGACGGTATATTAAGTTAAAAAAGAAACAATAACTATTATTAACCAGTAGGGGTTTTATTTATATGGATAAAGCATTTGACTCTGTGTTTCAGCGAGAAGTTGATGCGCTGGAACTTTCAAGATCTATAGAACCATTGTATGGTACACAGTTTAGATATCAATGTTTATGTTGTGGAGAAGAAGTATTCCTTGCTGCGGCTGAAAGTAGCGAGAAATCGCCTCACTTTCGTCATAGAAGAGGAAATAATGATATTGAATGTGAGCGTTATCTTGGACAGCCGGGTGCATTAGAACACTATGTGTCTATAAGAAAACATACTATGGACAGTATTGGTTTTTGCTTCAATATAGACCACATGACTTTTGAGATTTCGCTGACGCTTTCAGATAAAGATATCAGCAACTATGCAGAAAATGGCGGGCAATTCTCTTTACATACAAAATATAATGCGCCGGCATTTTTTAGTATGCCGATTAACAAAGGTAACCTTATACCTGATACCGGAAATTATTACACAATTTTAGAATATTCCAACGATTATTACGTTTCATTTAATGCTGAAAGTACAAAAACATTATGTGAGAATGTACTGAAACGAAACAGTAAGTTGAATATTTACAGGATAAGTCAGTCCAGTAACCATTACAAACGAATCGTATCCGACATCTTGTATACAAATTATTGTTATATAGCAATTTCTGAAAACGAGGATAACATTAAAGAATTAATTGCTCTGCAGAGCGCAGAGATAGATGGTGAACCTTTTAAATTTTTCACACAAGGCAGACAGTTCTTCGCTGTACGGTTTGTCATTTATTCTGCCGATTATTCTGCGAAAATCTATTTTCAGAAACATGAATTTCGGGTGGAGAAATCGGAGTCTATGGATATTCTATGGCCTCCTGTATTTACGAGAGACGAGGATGTCATTACTGAATCAGATAATGTTTTTATATTACCAAGTTTTGAATTGATTCCTCACGGAAATATTGATGCCAACGGGATGGATGTTAAAAAAGTATGTTCTGATGTATATGAACTCACTTTTAATGAAAGAGTAACTATTTGCGAAAAGAATATTCAGTGTAGGATCGTGAAGGATGAGAAAACGATTTTGGGTTCAACTTACGAAGAACCTGAGATCATTCACGCTGATAAATACATTGTTCCGGATACATATGACTATTTTATATTTGATAAGAATGGATGTGATCGTCTGGTTGCTGGAGCGAAGGCATACCTTTCTGAAACAGATCACATTCTCGGATATAAAAACGGACATGTTCGTGTTATTGTATTGGCAACTTCAAAAAAAACAACTGATAAAAAGAAATTGATAAACGATATTATAAAATATCATCCTCAGTCAGAACCGTTTGAACCAGATGATTTCATGGAGATTGTTGCGGATGAAGCAATTTTACTATATTTGGAAAACTGTTATAGGAGCGGACAGATCAATACGGTCATCAAGAAGTACATTAAGGAGGGTCTGATTTGAATTATTTAATAGATCTTACAGAAGAAGATATAAGATATGTGTGTTCTGCTATCCCATATCAGGAGACAACTTCATATTTTAAAAGATATCCAAAGGAATTTGCTAAATTGAGACCCGGTTTTCGTGTGAAATCCCTCACCAAAGAAATGGTGTCTCGTACACTTTATGAATTTCGGACAAGGGATTTTGTTTCATCTTATTTGATCAAACATATTGACAGATGGATTAAAGAAATTGATGAAGAATTAGCAAAAGCCAAAGAAGAAGGCCTTAACCAGGATGCTGCTTACATAAACGTTCTGTCGCATTCGTATTTTGCCGAAAATGTGGCTCTTTTCTTTAAAATAAAGGAAGAAGAAAAATCAGAAGATTATCTTAAAGTATTGAGTTCTGCAGTATCTTTTGAAGCAGGCTACAGAAATAAAGAAAAGGAAGAACTGCATTCAATAAAGAATCAAATAAAAGTACTTTCTGAAAATAAAAAAGAGCTTGAACAGCAGGTCGCTGACGAACAGAAAAAAGCGGAAGAATTTAATAGATGTAAAAAAGAACTGAAAGAAAAACTGGAACAAAGTTCTTGTTTACTGGAAGAAGAACAGGAAAAGTACAAAAAAGCAAGAGAAAGAGCTGAAAAATATGAAGCTGAACTAAAAAAGACAAAAGAAGACGAAATCTGGAAAACATCAGAGATGCAGCAGAAAATCGAAGCCTTGACTAAAAGAATTGACGAACAATCTGTTCTGGCGGAAGAGTATTTAGCGAATCTTTCAGAACTGAAATCTAAACTTGCTTCTGCCGAAGAAGATATTCAGACTTGGAAAAATCAAGTACGAAATCGTGAGAAGCAGATTTTCACTTTCAAAGCAGAAAGAGCTACGTTATTAACAGAGAAAGATGCTGACAAAAAGCAGATTAAAGCTCTTAAAGAAGCTCTTGAGCAGGAGTTAATAAAAGAAAATCAATACAAAGAGCAGTTAGCGTCTGTTCGTACTGAAATGAAAGCTCAAGCCACGGAAGCTGAGATCATGAAAACAACCGATGACCAGGAAGATATCAACATTGCTGTAAAAACTATCTCAAAGAGATATCATGATAGTGAACGATATATGCCAATGTGTCCTGAAAACATGGATGATTTTGACGAATATTTCTGCTATAACCTTGAAAATATCGGTTTTGATCAAAGCGAAGATGGTTCAGTAGACTTCCTTTGTTATCTTGAAAAAGTATTTTTTCAGGGCGTTCCAGTACTGATTAAAAGAGGTCCTGGAATAAATCTTGCTAATTCTCTTTCAAATACGCTTTATGGCGTACCAATTGCGGCACGTTTACTTTTTTCAGAAGGTGCTAATATACAAATCATTGATGAGTTTCTAACTAAAACACCAGACAGAGTTGTGTGTTTGGATGGCTTTGTAGGAAACTGTAATGTAATGGAACTCATTCCGGTACTTGAGCAGCACCGGAACAAAATCATCATACTTACATATATGTTTGACAGAACGCTGACTTTTGTACCAAATGAGATACTATCACATGTTCATTTTATCAACGCAGATGAATTTAGTTCTTTATTAAAAATCAAAGATATTACGGAAAATCCTTCAGAAATAAAGGAAAAGCCATTTGCGTACAAAGGCATTACCAATCCAGACTCTCGTCTGCAGAAGATATTCAGGGATATTGCTTGTGAGTGTGGAGTAGAAGAATCTGCAGCTGTAGCGATGGCAAGCATGATTGAGAATGATAATCACTTGAATGAGATGCTGATGTTTACACTTCTTCCGTATGTAGCAAAGGTTATCGGAAAGAATCCATACAACTGTTCTAAACGCCTTCAGAGATACGCAGGAGAAACTGGACGGTGCTTAAAGAAAGATATAATAATGAGGTGGTTTGGATAATGAACAGATTGATTGAAATTATGGCATCCGATATGGGCATTCGGTCATATATGAATGAAGAGGATGCGTCCTTCGGATTCAGGGTTATCTATTCTGCCTTAGGTCAATGGTGCCTAAAATCGGCACTAAGCGAAAAAGAGCATGAGAAGGGAATCAGCAAAAGTGCCCAAAGTATATTGCTACATAATCTATTAGATAAATACGTAGCCCTTTGTCCGGAAGCAAGACCGTACGTGTTTGTTTCTAAATATATAGATATTGCTGTCTTCATTCGCAATCTCTATGAACAAACCGGATATTTGCTTACCAAGGAAAATAACAGAAATATTTTAAACAACAGCAAAGAGACAGTTCGGTTTTCCGACAAGTTATACCTATATCTAGGGGTTCCAGAGGAAAGTTATACAATTAATGGTCTCGGGATCCATGTAGACAGAAGCAATTTGGAAATATCGCTTAACGAATTTCTTGTTCGCGACAGCCTTACTCCTGATGAATATTTGAACGTTGTTTTTGATGAGTGCGATTTTGATACCAAAGACATCGATTTAGATGATCTTGAATTCTTTAACCCATATTACTATGGCAATGTATCCAGTTCTTGGCACAGACGAATGAAGTCAGATATTACGATGGCACGAAATATTGCTTTAGGACTATATTACAGAGTCATAAGAAAAGAGGACGGAACATATCTCTTTGCAGATGATAACAATACGGATGATCTTGATGCACTTACAGGCGCAGAATTCCGCAGAAAATATATAGCATTAAAAAAGCATTACGACAATCCAATGCAGCTCCTTATATGTCCGATTGATGAGGAATACTCGCATATACGCATTCTTGGTCAGCTCCCCAATAGAGAATATTATTATCTTCTCATGAATGCATGGCCAAAAAACAAATTTACAGATCGGAACAATTTTATTATTCGTAACAAATTAACGGAACAGGTTGCAAAAGTCCTTGGCGCAATTGGATTTACTGCAAGAAATGGTGAATTTTATGGATAGAAACACAAATGGTGTACAACAGTACTATCAAACAATCAGAGATCGATTAGCAAATTATATTAAATCTGATTATCTGGCAAACAGTGAGACGCTTCTTTTGTATGCAGATGATATCTTAGGAGAAATGTGCCCTGAAGAAATTAATATTGCAAAAGAACCTTATATCGAAACATCTTCTTCTTATCGAAAAGTAAATGATGGAATCAGGGATGCAGAAATACCGGACAATGTAAAAGAGGTTCTCCTTAAACTTGTTGAAGCGAAACTTGGTATTTACTCCACGCCTTTTGAGCATCAGGTTAAAGCTCTTGAAGGGGCAATGAACGGAAGAGACTTGTTTGTATCTACAGGTACCGGTTCCGGTAAAACAGAATGTTTTTTATGGCCGATCATTTCCCGGGCTATAGAAGAATCATTAAACAGACCAGATGATTTCAAGCTTCCAGCAGTCAGAACACTCATTATTTATCCGATGAATGCACTTGTATCTGACCAATTGGCAAGATTCAGAAAAATCATGGGTTCTAACATTTTTAAAGAGATTTTTACATCTTCTTCAAATGCAGAACGCATTCCCCATTTTGGAATGTACACCGGTAGAACTCCATATTCAGGAGAATCAAAGAATAAAAAGAATATAGAACTTGCAGAAAAGTACCGTGAGCACTATCTTATTGATGAATCAGCATCAGAAGAAGATCAGAAAAAGCAGATTAGAAGAATTAATGGTTACAAGAGCATCAATAAATATCCTGCCAGAAATGGTGGTGAAGAAGGACTTAGAAAATTTATTGAAAATCTTGAAAACGGTATTCATCAGCCAGGGCCTTTTGATGCTGAATATATCACAAGATTTGAAATGCAGGGGAATACCCCTGATATTCTGATTACAAACTATTCCATGCTCGAATATATGCTGATGCGTCAGATGGAGTCTGGTATCTGGGATGACACAAAAGAGTGGCTCGAAAAATCAGAAGAAAACAGACTTCTTATCGTGCTTGATGAAGCACATATGTACAGAGGGTCTTCAGGTGGGGAAATTGCGCTATTATTAGACCGACTGTTCTCACGTCTTGGACTCTCTCTTGATAAAGTTCAGTTTATTCTTACCACTGCGAGTATGCCTGAAGGGGATGAAGAGGCGATTTCTGACTTCTTTAACGGACTTACTGGGAAAAAGTATTCTGAATGTGTCAAGTTATTTGGTAAGCGTGAAGCTATACGTACAGAATATAAAGTTATGACTGATGCTGCATCGCTTGCGGTAATCGGAACAAGTCAGGTGACTGAAACAGAGATCAGTGATCGAGTAAGAGCTTTTGCTCATAGCGTTTTTCATGTGGATCTTTCCAGTGATATTTCTACGGAAGAAGCCCAAGCATGGCTTTACGATAATCTTCCTGATTATCAAGCTTTTGTACAGCTGCATGAACTTTGCAGAGAAGGAGCAAAATCGTATTCTGTATTAAAAGAAGAATTATTTGGCAATGACGAAAAAGGCGCAGATGCATTTGATGCTTTGCTAGTGATTGTTTCTCTTGCAAAAAAGGATGATGAAATTCTTTTTCCTGTAAGACTTCATATGTTTGTTCGTGGAATTCAAGGACTGTATGCTTGTTCCAATCCACATTGTAGCTGTGATGGGAAAAAGTATTCTGAACAAGAAAAGCTTCCTCTCGGCAAGGTTGTTTCTGTTCCTCGATATAAATGTAAATGTGGAGGAAGAATGTATGAATTGGTAAACCATGTAAAGTGCGGTGCTCTGTATTTTAAGGTGTACGTGCAAAAACTTGAGGGTACTGGATACTGGTATGTGTTTCCGAATAAAGGCCTTCATGGAGGGGCAAATGAGTTGACAGAGATGCTTTTGTATATTTGTCCGGATGACTATGAACTTGAGGGGAAAGACGGACCAGCATATCTTGATCCGATTACGGGTAAACTATACCTTAATTATAATGGGGATGATTCTCTGTTAAAGGTTTTGTATCCGGATTATGATGAAAAAAATGACCGCTTTATGTTTGGAAAGTGTCCAAAATGTAAAAAAAACATGCCGTTAAAGAAGCCAACAGATTTGGCAACAAAGGGGAATATTCCGTTTTACAACCTTACAAAAGCACAGTTTGAACTCCAACCAGCAAGAGATGAGCAATTGATAAATGAAGGTAAAAAAGTACTTCTATTTTCTGATTCGCGACAGAATGCAGCTAAACTTGCCCTTGATCTGTCAAAATCGTCTGATGCAGATGGTTTCCGTCAGGCAATCATGCTTGCATCTAAAAAACTGGCAACAGATGGAAAAGAGCATTCCCTAAAAGAACTTTACAATGCATTCTTAGCTGTATGTGTTGAACAGAAATTGGACTTTTTTACTGGTGAAAGCGCTGGGATTTTCCACGTTCATCGTGAGAAAATAGAAAAGCGACTAAGAAAAGGAAGAGACATAACGAGGGAGAATTTTGAACCGCTGCCATACGATTATTATGAACAGCTTTTGACGTTCTTTACGGAAAGTCCTCGCTCCTTCAAGGATATCGGCCTCGGTTTCCTTGGTCCTATGGATGATGTGCTTGAAGAATGCATCTATGAACTCGAAGAAGATTATGATATTGAAATTGACAAAGAACTTTTACACTCTATTTTGGTTCTTCTTTTTTGGGATGTTATGGATGATAATGCTGCTTTAGGAAATGTTATTGATGATGAAATTAGAAAAAATCTCCCTGGTCGTAGCAAGATACTTAAATTTGGGCTTGGAGCCGATTTTATGACATCGATTGATAAAGAGTTTATCAACATAGTCAAAAATACGACAGGTTTCAGTGATAAAAAAATGGAAGATCTTTTGAAATGTATCAAAAGTAACTTCTTTGGGCCGGGAACTAATCAGCGCTATTATCTAAAACTCGACGCAGTTAAGATCGTCATTACTGACAAAGAATTCAATTGGTACAGATGCGAAAGATGTGGTAAGATCTCTCCATATAAGATTGGTGATACCTGTGGTTCCTGTTTTAAATCTAAAAATCTTCATACGATCACGAATGATGATCTTTCAAGATTTGATTTCTGGAGAAAGCCTGTTATTGATGCAATCGAAGGAGAGGAGCGGATTCACACAATCGATACTGAAGAGCATACAGCACAGTTGTCACATAAGGAAACAACCAGTGATATATTGAGTAGAACAGAAGATTATGAGATTCGTTTTCAGGACATTGATGCTGGAGAATCGGGTGAAAATTCTATAGATGTTTTAAGTTGTACTACAACAATGGAAGTTGGTATTGATATTGGTTCGCTGACTGCTGTAGGATTAAGAAATATTCCTCCGATGAGAGAGAATTATCAGCAGAGAGCAGGTCGTGCCGGTCGAAAGAATTCTGGCATTTCCACTATCGTAACATATGCTTTTGGCGGCGTTCATGACAGTCACTATTTCAGGCACCCTGACGAGATGATCTCTGGTGCGCCAAGAAAACCATGGATTGACAGATCAAATCCGAAAATCGAGCAGCGTCATTTTAATATGAAAGCGTTGAATAGTTTTATGTCAACGGAAAAGATGAAGAGCCTTTATGACAGCATTGAAGAAGTAGGGATTGTTTCTTTTTGTGAAAACTATGTCGACTTATTTATTGAGCACTGCGAAGCCCTTGATTTCCCAGTGGATGGAACGATCGAAAAAATCTGCAAAATCCGTGACTTGGTGCTCGCAGAAGGAAAAAGAAATGAATATTTTAACGGCGACAAAGAAACATCTGCATTTGATGTTTTTTATTCAGAAGGGTTTATCCCGTCATATTCGTTCCCTAAGAATGTGGTAAGATTCTGTGTGGAAACAGATTCAGAACGCGGAAGAAGAGCTCCTAAGGACATCAAATATGCACCAGAAAGAGATATTGCTGTTGCAATAAGCGAATATGCTCCGGGCCGTTTTATCACGATTGATAAAAAAATATATAAAAGTGGAGGTTTGTATTCTAATCCAAGACCGAGAGATTACGAACAGAATCAGGCTGAATACTATTTTAACAGCAAGGATTATAAAAAAGACATTATTGTTTGTTCGGAATGCAATTGGTTTGGAGGGGCACAGGAAACATATACAGAATGTCCATACTGCCATGCACGTGTCGAACATCGCACGATGATCAAACCATGGGGCTTTGCTCCTGTAAAGGGCGATCCTGTAAAGTATGAAGATGAAGAAGAAGAAAAAACATACGCTGAAGCACCGTATTATTCTTATGTACCAAAAGAAACTGAAATGAAGACGTATAAAAAGAGTCGTATTCGTTTCGCAAAGTTGGAGGATCATCATGTTCTTACTGTAAATATGGGTAAGAAGAAAAATGGTTTCAACATTTGTAAAAAATGTGGTGGTGCAGAAGTTGCATCACCAATTTCAACGGGGGAATACCATTTTTCTCAACCTTATCACGACCGTTATATCTGCAAGCATGAAGGAACGGTGGCTACCAATATTTATTTGGGATACGAATTTCTTACAGACATGTTTATGATTGATATCAAGTATGATTCTGAAAAATTAGTGTCAAGATATGACAATGAAGAAAGGAGTATTTTAAGAGCTGCTGCTACGACGCTTCATGAAGCAATGAAAAAAGCGGTTTCTCTTTCCTTAGATATTGACTATAATGAAATCAACGGCGGATGGAGAACAAGGTATGAAGATAACGGAGAAGCGCATATTGAAATGTTCTTTTACGACAACCTTACCAGCGGTGCCGGTTATTCTTCTCTGATGGGTGAAGAAGGAGTTCTTGATGATGTAATGATTCGGACAAGAGAGATCCTTTCAGAATGTACATGTTCAAGATCTTGCAAAAATTGCCTTGATAACTTTTATAATCAGCGAAATCATGATTTATTTGACAGGACACTTGCTCTTCAGCTGTTTGATTATGCATTGAAAGGAAAATATCCGGAAGATTATTCTGAAGAAGAACAGAAAGAATTGCTGGTTCCTCTAAAAAAACTGATCAAAGAATCAAAAGGGGAAAACCCTGAAGATATGATAGAATTTGAAGTGATTCCATCATTAAGAAAAAGAATCCGAGATGAAAATAGAAAGCTGTATTTGAACCCATATAACCTTTCAGATTGGATTTATAATGCATTTTTGGAGTATAACGGCAAGGTTAATGAATAGAGACATACACAAAAGCAAAGGAGGTGATGTATATGTATTATTCGCCATTAAGATATCCAGGAGGGAAAGGAAAATTAGCTTCTTTTATGGAGTATATGATTGATCAGCTTGGGCATCAGGGCGGCACATATATTGAACCATTTGCCGGCGGAGCCGGAATTGCAATGGAATTGCTTTTAAGAAATGTTGTAAGCCGAATTGTGATAAACGATTATGACAAAGCGGTATGGTCTTTCTGGAAAGCTATTCTCACAGAGACTGATCGTTTTGTTGAAGAAATCAGAACGGTTCCTCTTACTGTGGATGAATGGCAGAAACAGCACGAAATTCTTGTTACCCAAAACGATAAATATAGCTTTGAATTAGGATTTGCTGCTTTTTATCTGAACCGCACCAACCGTTCCGGCATTATTAAGGGTGGAGTTATTGGGGGACAGGAACAGGCAAAAGATTGGAAAATGGACGTACGTTTCAAGCGAGAAGAACTGGTAACACGTATACAGAGAATTGCTGCTCGGAAAAAAGATATCAAATTGTACAATAAGGACGTAAATAGTTTTATCAAAAATTATGTTCCTCTGTATGAAGAGAATGCACTAATTTATTTTGATCCTCCATATTTTAGAAAAGGACAGCAATTATACATGAATTTCTTTAATTATAAGGATCATGTTCGTATTGAACAAGAAATCCGCGAACATGTAAACTGTGATTGGATAATCACTTATGACTATGAACCGCAAATTGAAGAAATCTATCACAATTATAATCTTCGCCTTTATGATTTAAACTACAGCGTTTCAACTAAACGTAAGGCAAACGAACTGATGATCTTTAAAGATGGAATTATCATTCCATCTGATGAAGAATTGAATTCAAAGAAAATTAATATTCATATTAGACCGCTTAGTTTGGTGAACTAGAGTCTCAGTAACTGAGTACATCATTATCCCAATATGTTTGTTTTTGTTCTTGTTGTATCTAATGGGAAGAAAGGCAGGACAGAGGCAAACTTGGGAGTGGAAAACAACAACTTAGCCCACTATTTGCAAGGTTGTATCAAAGCAAAAATATGAATGAGACCGACAGTTTGTGGCTGCCGGTCTTTTATTTATCATATGTCTTTTGATTCTTCTGGCATACTTCTTTAATAGACCTTTTCTTTCAGGTTTTTCAACGGATGAGCTGAACTTCGGTCAGCATGTGCCGAAACGCGGATCATATCAATGGACTGACGTGCGGTCTAACTGTGCTGAAATGCGACCTGGGTGGACCGGAGAGCCGAAATAATCAATCACACCGTTTCAAACGAAATGTTCACACCGGTCGAGCAAAATTTGCAATGGATTTGTTTAAATGAGGTATAAGTAAATCCATCTTATTATTATAAATAAAATCTTCTCTCTCCCATTTCATTCATCCAGAAGAATGCTGCAGAGAATTCTTTTGGTTTTGTGAGCACCGGAACAGTGAGAATTTCTTTCTGTACTCCAAGTACCTGTGCCAACTTTTTTAATAATTCCTCTCGTGGCATACGTGCATTGGTTTCGTACTGAGCAATCCGGACATCAGCGGTATTTTCAGGAAATCCAACAGCCATGCCAAGTTCTTTCTGGGTAAGATTGTTTTTGCGTCTTAAATATCGTAATTTTTCTCCAAATGTAATCATAGTCATATCCTCGTATTTTATATGTGTTGAGGTGCCGGTCTAACACCTCAGTTTTTAAAGTTACAATTATTTTCCGGAACTTCCAAGGGCATCCGTGCCTCTCTCTTTTCCCAGATCAAATACAAAATCCGCAATGATGATGGGCGTGATCACCAGTTGTCCTACTCTCGTATCCTTTGATATGGTCTGAGCTTTATTGCTGACATTGCTGATGATGGCATGGATCTCTCCGCGGTATCCGGAGTCAACCGGTGGTAGTTCGCAAGTCAATCCTTTCTCTGCCATACTGCTTCTGGGAAATACAAATCCGGCATATCCATCTGGAAGGATCAATCCGAATCCCAAAGGAACTTTGACAATTTCCCCTGGCTGAAGCGTACAGTCATAGGGCATATATACATCGGAACCGGCATCGTTTTCATGGACGCGGAGAGGATTGTGTCCGGAAGTCAGCCCGAAATCAATGAGTTTTATTTTCATACTGCATCACCTCTAAAAAGTAAAGGATAATCCAGATGAAGAATATCTTCGGGCAGCAGGATCTGATCAATGGGATGCCTGCAGCTCATTTATCCTTCCAGACATTTTGCTCTCTGACAGAATGGTCCGGTCTGTTTCGGAATAAAAAGTGGCGGACTTAATTCATACAGATTCTGCCAGATCATGAGCATTACGATCCGCATCTCATCGGTATTTCTGCGGCAGCAACGCTGACCGATCATATGCTTCCACTGATAAGGTGTTGCACTGATAATCAGTACATTACGAAGGCCTTGTGGAGTTGCATAACCGGCAGCATCATGACTGATACCAGCTTTGCACAGGCGCTCATAACAGTCCATGTCTTCCTTACAGCTTTCAAGATAAAGTGCCTGTATCTCCGGAGATGCAGAAATAATCTCGTATGGAATCGCGAAATCAGCTTCTCCGGAATAGTTGTTGTACTGCAGTGAAGCACTCATGAATTTCACTTCATTCTGATGACGTGTGATTTGGGAGAGAAATCTTCTGCTTGCACCTACAACAGCCAGAGTAATTACTGTGAATTTCTGAATGGCTGGGTGTGGAAGATCTCCCAGATTTGTCAAAGTTTCATCCGTAAAGGCTTGATTATATAGATCCATCAGGTCATTCATGGAATGGATGATATGCCCTCTCTGGGTCAGTCTTGCGGCAAAAACCATATTCTTTTCTGCTTCTTTTACTGCAAAGCAGTTCAGGATTTTTGTTTCAATTCTATTCATGGTCGCCCTCCTCTCTGACCAATGCATTGAGCAGGAACAGATAATTCAAAGTATCTGTAATTTTCTCATTCCAAATGCTCTGATCATAAGATGCCTGTTCTGAAAAGCACATATCATAAATTGAGATGATATGTTTTGCCATCATTCCGGCAAGAGCCCTTTCGGGTGTACATTCCTGTAAGGCTGCAGATGTTTTAAATGCGCTGAGCCTGTCCGGGCTGTTTCCGGTATATTCTTTTGCTTTGCTCAACAGGGTTTCTTCACAACGTTTCACCTGCTGTTCAAAGATCAAATGAAATTCTGTTTGTGTCATAATGTCTTGTCCTCCTTCTTTTTGTGTTGTGTATTAGTTTTTGATTTTTCTGTTTGTGTCGGTTGTTCATAAGAATTGTGAACCAATGGTTCTTTCATACCGAGAATGGCATCTACATTTACGCTGGCGATTTCCAGTTCTTTGTGATAATCCCGGAATTGTTTTACAGCCGATTTCTGGGCATCAATAGATTCTTGTAATTCTGATTTCTGAGATTTCAGTGTCTTCATTGACAACATCTTTCCGTCCGGATAGAATGCTTTTAACCAGTCGCGGGCTTCCTCATAGGATCTGATTTCTGAAGAATGTTCTTGCCGGAATTTCTTTTTATTTCGTGATTTTAGAAATTCTGCATACACTGATTTGGAAGCAAAATACTGACCGGTGTAGTGAATCTGTGAGTTCAGAGTTTTCATTTTGGAAGTGAGATCAGAAAGCTGATCCTGAGCATCTTCCATTTTTTCCTGAATATCTGAGGCCTGCTTTTCCAGATCCTCTCTGGTGTCATAACCATGATCCTGAATATAAATCAGGGTATTTGCCATTTGTTGGAGATTGCCGATTTTTACCTTCCGGGCATAAGCCTGATTCTGCATAGCCTTTACATTTTTCTGGAGATCCGTCACGAGACGGAGCTCTGATTTTATGTAAAAGATGACAAATGGATCTGTATGATAATCGGCTTTTGAAGCACTCTCCGATTTGTGTGTCCTTTCGTGAGAAAGATCTTTCCTGTTTTCATGATTCTGAAATACCTGTTCCAGAAAGTCTTTTCCATAGTTGGCACCCAGAGATTCTGCAGAGATTCGTTTGTTTCGGTCCGGATGAAGATAACGATAGCTTCCTCTTTTCTCGATGACAGAAATATTGTACCTGTCCAAAAGCAGCGACTGGAATTCATCAAAACTTCCGGACAGTTGAGAACATTCATCAATCGCATCCCGCAGAAACTGTTTCTGTGTCTGGAATACGGTGGAAGCCGGTTTAAGTCCGGCAGCACGGATTTCCTCATTCACTTTATCCAGTTCATCCTGCCCATGCGCCTTTGCCCAGTATTCTTCTTTAGTTATTTTTGCGGGAGCAGGAGAAAGAAGGTCAACTTGATGTAGTCCTTCCCGGTTGCACATATCCATGACTTCCTGTTTCAGATGATCCAGTAATTTGTTTGTGGAGCGGTGTTTATATCCGGCTTCCTGCTCATGGGGCTTGTCCATGTAGTCCTGTCGTTCAACTGCATATTTGCGGACACTGTTAATGACGATATGGGTATGAATGTTACCTGATCCATTGTGTCCGTCCGTATGAGTGACTACCAGTGCCTGATAGCCGGGAAAGTTTTTTCGGGTATATTCCAGACACAGAGCCTGCGCCTTTTCTCCGGTAAGTCCATATTCTGTTGCATCTGCCGGATCAAAACTGATGATGTAATGGTGGCTTTTGATATCTCCTCTTTTTTGATTTTTGTGAAAAAACTGGTTAGTCCTCTCGCACTCTTTGTCGAATGACATCGGATCACAGTTCAGTCCGTCCATATAAAATTCTTCCCTCAGGACCTTTCTGCCGGAATCATCCAGAACCGGTTTTCCTGTTTTTTCATTGTGTTGAAAAAGCAGATATTCCAGGGCATCAGAATAGTTTGAATTTCTGCTTTTAATGTGTTTGATTATGGCCATGTAATTCACCTGCCATTCGTAATACTTCTTTTCTTAAAGAGAACAACTCGGAAATACACTGCCGGATCTCATCCTTTATTTCCTCAGACCATTCTCCGCTAGTGTTAAAATACCTTGCTATCTGATTAAGATTCGATCCGATTTTTCCGTATTCACTGACCAGCTTTCGAAGTTCATCCATGTCAGCTACAATCTCATAGCGGAGCTGAATATCTTTTTCTAAAAAAGATTTTCGCAGAAATTCTGAGCGCGATAAGCCTAATATTTTTGCTGAATGATCTAATAGTTCCAGCTCGGCGTCCGTCAATTTCAATGTGATTACATTTTTATGACGGAGATTTTCTGACTTTTTCTTACGCGGCATACTCCTCCTTTCCTGAAAAAATGCAATGATTCCACATCGTGGATTCACGAAATTAAATCAGCTGTCCCTTCTGATATAATTTGTGTTGCGACCACTTTTGTGGAAGCCAATTGACATCAAGGATGTCTAAATCGAGGGCATGGGGAAACGAAATCCCCATCAAGAATACATCCCCGAAAGGAATACCTAATCCCCAAAATGGATTTTGGTATTACCGGGGTGGATCTTGCTCTTAGAAAAAGAACCTCTCACTTATATGGGAAAAGAGAGCCCCCTATACAACATGGAAATGAAAAAACCTCGCTATGGTAGAAATGTGATTTTGTTGATATAATCAGAATGTGAAATGATTTGATACGGAGGAATGATAGATGGTAAAGCCAATAATGAAAGATGTGTTCTTTCTGGGACAAAAGTCAGAACCTTCTACAAAGGCAGATCTGCAGGTGGGAAAAGATCTACAGGACACCTTACAGGCAAATCGTGCCGGTTGTGTAGGCATGGCTGCAAATATGATCGGTGTGAAAAAGAGAGTGATCATTGTAAATATGGGATTCGTAGATGTTGTGATGTTTAATCCAGTCCTGTTGAGCAAGGATACTCCGTATGAAGCAGAGGAAGGATGCCTGTCTCTTTCCGGTGTAAGAAAAACCACACGATATAAAAATATCGAAGTAGAATATTATGATATGAATTGGAAAAAACAGCGACAGAAACTTAGTGGCTGGCCGGCACAAATTTGTCAGCATGAGCTGGATCATTTGGAAGGGATTATAATATAGAAGAAAATTATTAAAATATAAGGAGTAATGATCAAAAGACGCGGTGAGAATTTATATGACATGAGATTGATGAAATAAAATTAGAAATTATTGATACTAATATAACATTTGAAAAAACATATAATAAAGACTTGTACCTATCGAATACATTGATGATATTAAAAAGGTTAATATTCTATTGATACCTGATGAGAATTTTAGTGATGAGGGGGATATACTTTTTCCTGAAACAACTAAGGAGTTTTTTGATCTTTTGAAAGAAGAATCAAGCGATGATATTATGACAGATATCGCAATATCACATCAAAAATTTCTACGTATAGAATTACATTCAGTTGTAATAGAAGATGCAACTATTATTGTTTGATAATATGGACTTGTACGAAAGAAAAGGAGTGATTACATGAAAAAAGAGTTCTTTGATTTTGTATGGAAAGTAATAGATAAGTTTGGATATCCTGTGCTTGGAGCATTTATATTAAGCATTGTGACGTTAGTAATAGCTCCAGATAAATATGTGGAAATGGTTCCATTCCCAGATAATAAGATTTACTGGGCGTGTGCAATACTTGTAGTATTATATACCCTTATTTTTGCCCTTTTAAGATATGTGTGGAGTGAATTCAGAAAGAAAAGATTCTGGAATTCTCATAAAGAAGCCACAATTAAGAAAGAAGAAAAAGAGGCTATGCAAGCTCTTTGGAATGCTGTAGATGCTTTTTCTGAAAGTGATAGAGCTGATATCAAGAAATTCCTTGAAACAGATAACAAGCCTGTTGCAAAGTATGGACGTTATTTTTCTTATGATAGTCTGTATAATTCCAACTGGGTTATTTCCATAGAAAAACATACAACAGAAGATTATATTGATACAAACATCGAAACAGGTAAAAAAGAAGTTTTCACAAGAGTTAGCACGCATATGTATAAACTTAACCCTGAGATATATCAGGCTTTAAAGTATTCCATGACAGCATATGGAAAAATAAGCAATTTTGATGAATAGTACTATTTCTAAGGAGGAATTCAAATTATGAACATACTTGTACTTGGTAATGGTTTTGATTTGGCACATGGATTACCAACAGGCTATAAAGACTTTCTGAGATTTACAGATGCATTTGTTGAGTATAATCAGACAGGGAAAATAATACCTAAAAAATACGAAAAGAAATGGGATGAAGAAAAAGAAACCCAGCTTATTTCTTATATTAACGACCTTTTCACTAGAGCTTCTGCAGATACAGATATTCAGAAGCTTGTTGATGAGATAAGTATGCTCATTACGGATAATAACCTAATTGAACATTTTAAAAAAATTAACATAGCACAAGGCTGGATTGATTTTGAGGGAGAAATAGCAAAGATTATTCAAGTTCTTGATGTTGTTAGAATTAAAACAATAAAAGGCATACAGCAGAGTGGAAAAGGAGAAAAATTAACTACACATGAACAGAATGTGTTATCTCCTTTCTTTGGACAAGCTTCATTCTTTACGAGCATGGAACCATTAAAAAAACGAAAAGCACAAATGCTAGATGACTTAAATAGGCTGACAAGATGCTTAGAAATTTATCTTTGTGACTATGTAGAAAAAATTTCTATTAAGGGGAAACTCCCTGATCTTGATGGACTTGATATTCATGCCGTTGTAAGTTTTAACTATACAGATACATACAGAGCAAATTATGTAACAGATCCTAAAACAGTTGAATGTGACTTCATTCATGGGAAAGCAGAGATTAGCCATGACAAAGATACTTGTAGTATGGTAATTGGCATTGATGAATACTTGGATGGAGCTGTGAAAGAAAACGATAATGAGTATATTCAGTTCAAGAAATTCTTCCAGAGAATTTATAAAGCTACTGGATGTGATTATGTTGATTGGCTAGAAAAAATAAAACCAAGGCCAGCAGAAAGATATTGCCCAGATGAAACTAATATCTATATTTATGGTCATTCTCTTGATGCTACAGACAAAGATATCTTAGCGACATTAATTACAGCTGAGAATGTAAAGACTACTATTTTTTACCATGATCAAGAGGCACTTGGGAAACAAATTATTAATTTGGTAAAAGTTATTACAGAAGATGAATTGATTCGTAGAACAGGAAAGAAAAATATTGTATTCAAAAAGACACAGAAATAATTCATCGTATTAAAAGAACCACCAGTAGAAAGTGCAGGGCTACTGGTGGTTTGCTGATTTTATAGGAACAAATTAATGTTTATATTATCACTGAAGAGATGTTAAAATCTTCGATTATTTTGCGACAATAACTATTCCAATTTGTGTATTTCTCCAAATATACTTTTAATGTTCAGAAATGACATAATAAATCTTTTTGCATCGTATGATTTTGTTTCATACGGAGGTTTCTTTTTGCCAATTTTTCTCATCTTGACATTTTTTTACTGAAACATGTTGTATAAGTCCCTCTGAAACTTTGGATATTATAGAGGGACATTTATATGCCGCCTCCAAAATAATGAAATGTGAGGTAATGACATATGTCAGAGAAAAGATGTTATACAGTAAAAGAGTTACAGGAAATTCTTGGAGTCAGCAGACCGACAATATATAACCTTCTGAAGAAAAATGAGTTCCGGTGGATCCAGCTGGATGGCGGAAAGTACCGTATTTCCAAAAAGAGCTTTGATGACTGGCTGGATAAGCTGCCGGAATCTTCCAACTAATCTCCTATCTGGATGAAAAATCGACATCCTAAATTTTTTTGAAAAAGTGCGGTATGGTATGGGAAGAAGGAGGAAAGCTTCATGGATGAGAAGGAAAAAATGAATACCGGGGAATACGAAGAACTGATAAAGGAAGTGGAAGCAAACAGCCCATACAAGAGACTGTCTTCTGCGAAAAAGAAATGGATGAGTGTTTCTGAGATGGGCGAGCTCCTGGGGCTTAAAAAGACAGATCGGTATTGGCTGGTACATAAAAACTTTTTTGAGACCAAAGAGATTGCCGGGAAGATGCGGGTCAATATTGAGAGTTTTGAAAAGTGGTATGCGAATCAGATTAAATATCATAAAGTCACTGGAGAAGAACCGGGAAAGGAATTGAAAGAATGGTCTTATTCTGTTCCGGAAGTTGCAAAAATGCTGGAGCTTACGGATGGTGTCGTTTATGACCTGATCAAGCGGAATAATATCGAAGTCGTGATTGTGGACTACTGGAAACGAGTACCAAAAGCTGCATTTCAGAAATGGTATGACGGACAGTCCAGATACCGCACGAAGGAAGATAAAAAGAGGGATGCGGAAATGGAGGCCGCAACTCTCACTATGCCGGAAATGGGCAGACAGCTGGGAATCACCAGAAATCAGGTATATGGCATCCTGAATAGTCAAAAGTATCAGCATTTCTTTGAGTTCGTCACGATCGCTGATCGAAAAAGAATCACGAAGGAAAGCTTTCAGAAGTTTCTGGACGGGCAGGATGAATATCATCTGGATCCGGCGAACGATTATGAAGAACTGGCAATGGAAGAAAATGTGGCACTGGCGAATTATCGGAGAAAGAAACTGGCACAGACCGGGGAACGAGGAAGGAATGGCAATCTGCAGTATCTTACTATAGATGAAGCAGCCTTTATGGCAAAGGTCAGCCGGTCCATGATAAATGTCTGGTACACAAAAGGATATTTTCCGGTTGTAAAAATAAGGAATCATGTTCGGATCAAACGAAAAGAATTTGAAGCGTGGCTGGAAAAGAGAAATACAGAAAGGAGTTGTTAAATTATGGCATCGATCAGAGAACGAAATGGAAAATTTAATGTGATCTATTCCTATACTGATGCAGACGGGAAACGGAAGCAGAAATGGGAAACTTATGCTACAAGGGCAGAGGCAAAGAAACGCAAGAAAGAAATTGAATATAAAGAAGAAATGGGATCCATGATAATCCCGCAGTGTAAAACCATGAAGGATCTTCTGGCAGAATACGTTGCCCTGTATGGAAAAGACAACTGGGCATTATCTACGTATGATGGAAATGTTTCTCTCATAAATAATTATATTCTTCCGATCATCGGGGATGAAAAACTGTCGGAGATCAATACCCGTTTTATTGAAAAATATTATCAGAGATTGTTGAAAGCTCCGGCTGTGGTTAATCCTATAATTGGGAAAAGAAAGAATGAATATGTATCTACCAGTACCATCAGAGATATCCATAAACTCCTCCGAAGCTGTTTTAAACAGGCTGTCAAATGGGAACTGATGGAGAAGAATCCTTGTATCTATGCGACCGTACCAAAACATAAAACAAAGAAACGGGAGATCTGGACTGCCGAAACTCTGATGTACGCACTGGAAGTATGTGAGGATGATCGGCTAAAGCTGGCAATGAACCTTTCCTTCTCCTGCTCTCTCCGGATCAGTGAGCTTCTGGGGCTTACCTGGGATTGTGTGGACATCTCGGAGGAAGCAATTGAGGAAAACCGGGCATATCTGTTTATCAATAAGGAATCCCAGCGAGTGAGCAAATCCGCTTTAAAAGAGCTGGATGCAAAAGATGTGCTGCTAATATTTCCGGAAAAAAGCAAGACCAATAAAACAGTCCGTGTTTTGAAAACACCGAAGACAGACAGCAGTGTCCGAAAGGTTTTCCTTCCAAAGTCTGTCGCAAAGATGCTGATCGAATGGAAAGAAAAACAGAATGAGACAAAGGAAGTTCTTGGAGATGAATACATGGACTATAACCTGGTCATGGCAAGTACGTTTGGTCTTCCTTTGGGGGATGGCGCGATCCGGAAGCCATTGAATCAGTTGATTAAGGACTATGATCTCCCACCGGTTGTTTTCCACAGTCTCAGACATAGCAGTGTTACCTATAAGTTGAAACTGAATGGTGGAGATATTAAGGCAGTTCAGGGAGATTCCGGACATGCCCAGGTCAGCATGGTTACGGATGTATATTCCCATATCCTGGATGATGACCGGAAGAAAAATGCAGAATTATTTGAAGAGGCTTTTTATGAGAAGAAAAATCTGGATCCGCAGATGCATCCGAATACAGCACAAAACACGGTAGCGGTTCCGGAAGGTGTGGATGCAGAACTGCTTGCAAAGGTCCTTAATAATCCTGAGATGGCAGCACTTCTTACGTCACTGGCGAAGACAATGAAGTGAAAAATAGTGAAAAAATAGTGTAATTTTAGTGAAAAAATGGGTTTCGTTAAAAGGAATGTTAAAAATATATCTCCATCATGCTAATTGATATCACCGTCATTTGATGGTAAAATGATGGAGATAATATTAAAATGAAGGAGATTTCGATGAGAAGTTTTGATTATATAAAAACTCCGGAGCAATTGCTAAAACCTGAAATTGTTCAGATGGTCGGAAGCATTCATGAGCATAAAGGTAAGCAGGAATTGTTCCTTGAAGCCAATATAGACGAATTGAAAACTCTGCTGGAAGTTGCTTTGATTCAAAGTACAGGGGCTTCTAACAGGATTGAAGGTATTTATACTACCGACAAACGTTTGGAAGAATTAGTAAGACAGAAAGCCGAACCGCGTAACCGGTCTGAACAGGAAATATCCGGATACCGGGAAGTTCTTGCCACTATCCATGAAAGTTATGAGTATATTAATCTGAGACCCAATATTATTTTACAATTGCATCGGGATTTATACTCATATTCCGGAGGAAATGCTGGTGGAAATTATAAAAATTCGGATAATGTAATTGCAGAAACAGATGCAGAAGGTCATCAGAAAGCGCGTTTTATCCCGGTGCCGGCATTTCAGACTCCAGAAGCTATGAATGAACTTTGTACAAATTTTCTGGAAGCATGGGAAGCAGATCGAATAGATAAGTTGATTCTTATCCCTATGTTTATTCTTGACTTTCTGTGTATCCATCCATTTAATGATGGAAATGGGCGAATGAGCCGCCTGTTAACACTTCTTTTGTTTTATAAAGCCGGCTATATTGTCGGAAAGTATGTCAGTGTTGAAATGCTGATTGAAAAGACAAAAGAAACTTATTATGAGGCATTACAGGAAAGTTCCAATGGATGGCACGAAAATGAAAACAGTTATGAGTCATTTGTAAAATATTATCTGGGAATTATACTGAAAGCATACAGTGAGTTTGAGGGGCGTGTAGAGCACCTGAAAAACAGAAGCCTTTCAAAGCCGGATCGTATAAAGGCAGTGATTGATAATAAGGTAGGAAAAATTACCAAAAAAGAAATCATGGAGTTATGTCCGGATATAAGCAAGGTAACTGTAGAAAGGACCCTGACGGAACTGGTTAAAAGTGGATATATCGCAAAAGTAGGTGCCGGGCCGGCAACTGGATATGTTCGTATTTAAATCGGCTGTCGTGGTCGAAACACCATAGACAAATTTTCAATAACGGTGTATAGTAATAATAGAAATCTGGTCAATTGAATATTGTTTATCATTCCCGCTTGTAAGGGGATGGTAGCCGGAAGATGATATCTGTCAGTAACAACAGAGCTTTCCCCGGATGTTAGCAGTTGCAAAGAATCTGCTAATTTTCAGGGCTTATCTGGACTTAACAGAAAGGATATTCAGATTACCAGAATTTGATTTGAAAGTGAAAAAAGTCCTTGATAATAAAGGGCTAAACATATCAGTTCTTGACAGGGATTAACAGAACCACAGAGCTCTCCTAAGCGTGGGGTCGGAGGTTCAAATCCTCTTATGGACGCCAGTGAACAACGCCGAAAGCCTTTGTTTTCAAGGGTTTTCGGCTTTTCTTATATAAAAAGCTACGAAAAAGCTCTTTCACTGTATGAGATAAAATTCTACTCCAAAATTTGATTTTTGACAACCCCTCCAGAATCGAACGGTTGTTATAAGACAAAATCGCCAGCTAATTTTTAGCAGAAAACGGGCTGTTCTTGCTAATGAAAATGCCCTTCCTGCTAATCAGCCCCAAAATCGTGCCAAAAATCCAGCTAATCAAAAAAGGCGGATGTTTTGAATACCATGCAGTTATAGCAGATAAAATTAAATATCGTTATGTACATAGAGCGTCTATTTGCCCCGCATTGGGGATGGATAGGCGCTCTTTTTTTATGCCCAAACCCATGGGCAAATACAAGAGATTGGAGGTGTTTTATTTGAGCAAGCCTGTTTATACCGCAGACAAGCCGAGCGACTGTCATTACTGCTACTTCTGGACGAATGGCAGAAAGGGCTGCCGTCTGGGTAGAAATAATTGCTACTACTTAATCTCTTTGCCGCCGAAACCCAAGTCGGAATGTGATGGCTGTCCCTATGGGCGAGATCACCCGTGCATTGGTTGGTGTACGAAGAAGGTTATGCGTGAAGTGGGGCTTCGTTGATATGGATGTGTATGAACAGGAATACCGCTTCTACTATTTTGCCCGATGTCCTTACGAAAAGACGGATACGACTTTCCGCAGCATTCCGCTGACAACAGAAAGTTTTCCGCAGAAAGAAGGTGGTGAAGCCGTGTGAGTTTTGATTATTTTTACGGTCAGCAATCCGATCTATTCACATTCTATCGAGTTCCGAAGGTGTTGTTCACGAACGAGAGGTTCTGGAATATTTCTGCCGATGCCAAGATGCTGTATGGCATTTTGCTTGACCGCATGAGCCTGTCTGCCAAGAATGGTTGGATAGATAAAAACGGTAGAGTGTATATCATTTTTACAATCGACGAAGCGAAGATGGCTCTGAACTGTGCTGAACAAAAGGCTATCAAGCTGCTCAGTGAACTTGAGAAGAAAGCAGGATTGATTGAACGTAAGCGCCAGGGTTTGGGAAAGCCCAACCTGATCTATGTGAAGAACTTTATCTCTGCTGTGGATTCACAACTCTTGAATTGTGAAAATCACAATTCTGGAACAATGGAAATCACAACTCAAGAACTTCCGAAATCACAATGTAATAATACTGATATTAAAAATACTGAATTTAGTGATACTGATTCTATCTTTCCTTCCGGAAATGGTGGAATGATGGACGAGAATGACCGGTATCAAGAATACTTTGATTATTTCTCGGATCAGCTTAGTATGGATTTGTTGAAGAAGGATTACCCTTACGATTCCGAAATGCTGGATAACATTCTGGAGTTGATCGTTGAAACAGTTTGCACGAAGCGACCGTTGATTCGCATTGGTGCAGAGGAGCGTCCGGCAGAAATTGTCCGCAGTCGGTTTATGAAACTGAATGCCGAACACATTCGATATGTTATGGACTGCTTCAAGGAGAACACCACAAAGATTAGAAATATCCGTCAGTATATGCTGACTACGATATACAATGCGCCGACGACAATAGACACCTACTACGATGCTCTTGTTCGGCACGATATGTCACACGGATATTTGGAAGGAGGATTTAAGAAATTGAAAATGAAGCGAGAGGAAGGAGAGTGACGATAAATGTCGAAAAAAGCAACCATCATTGCGGTGGTCAATCAGAAAGGAGGCACTGGAAAGACCACCACCACCGAGAATCTGGGCGTTGGCTTGGCTCTTGAAGGAAAAAAGGTGCTTCTGGTAGACACCGATCCCCAGGCTTCCCTGACGGTCAGTTTGGGCAATCCCTGCCCGGATGATCTGTCTCCGACACTTTCCGATCTGATGGGAAAGATTATGATGGAAAACCCTATTACTCCCGATGAAGGGATTCTTCATCATCCGGAGGGCGTTGATTTGGTGCCGTCCAACATCGAACTCTCAGGTATGGAGGTAGCACTGGTCAATGCCATGAGCCGGGAAACCATTCTCCGGCAATACCTGGATACAGTCAAACAGAATTATGATTACATTCTTCTTGACTGTATGCCGTCTTTGGGTATGCTGACCGTCAATGCGTTGGCAGCTGCCGACAATGTGCTGATACCGGTTCAGGCAGCATACCTTCCTGCAAAGGGTCTGGAACAGCTGCTTGGAACCATCAACAAGGTCAAGAGGCAAATCAACCCGAAACTGAGGATTGAAGGGATTCTTCTGACGATGGTGGACAGCCGCACCAACTACTCCAAAGACATCAGCAATCTGATTCGGGAGAGCTACGGCGGAAAGCTGAAGGTTTACAAGACCGACATTCCCCGCTCTGTCCGTGCAGAGGAAATCAGCGCAGAGGGAACCAGTATCTTCAAGCATGATCCCAAAGGCAAAGTTGCCGAAGCCTATAAAATTCTGACGAAGGAGGTGTTAAACAATGCAGAAAAAAGGCGCAAACATCAGCTTGAAGGGGTACGATGATATTTTCTCCACCGATCAATCCAGAGCTGAAGCCCAGCAGGAGCGTGTGCAGGAAATTCCGCTTTCTGAGCTACACCCCTTTGAGGGACACCCCTTCCGTGTGGTTGATGATGAAGAAATGATGAAAACGGCAGAGAGCGTCCGAGATTTCGGAGTTCTCACTCCTGCGATTGTCCGTCCTGACCCCGACGGTGGTTATGAAATCGTTTCTGGTCACAGGCGGCACCGGGCATCGGAGCTTGCGGGTAAGGAAACCATGCCTGCGATTGTTCGTGACCTGGACGATGATGCAGCCATTATTTTGATGGTTGATGCGAATTTGCAGAGGGAGAGTATCCTGCCGAGTGAAAGAGCATTTGCTTATAAGATGAAGCTGGATGCGATTAAACATCAAGGTCAACGCACCGATTTAACTTCATCCCAAGTTGGGATGAAGTTGCAGGCAATGGATATAGTCGGTCAGGAGGCAGGAGAAAGCAGAAATCAGGTACACCGTTATATCCGTCTGACCGAACTGATTCCGGAACTGCTGGATATGGTAGATACGGGTCAGATCAAATTCAATCCTGCGGTGGAGCTTTCCTATCTGGCAAGTGAAGAACAGAAGGATTTTCTTTCTGCAATGGATTATGCTCAAGCAGCTCCTTCCCTTTCGCAAGCACAGCGAATTAAAAAGCTCGCACAGGAGGGCGAGTGTACGCTGGATGCGATGTGCGAGATTATGAATGAAATCAAGAAGGGAGAGCTGGACAGAGTAACCTTCAAAACGGATTCGTTGCGAAAATACTTCCCGAAGTCCTATACCAACAAGCAGATGGAGGATAAAATCATTCAGCTTTTGGAGCAATGGCAGAAAAAAAGAGAAAAATCAATGGAAAGGTAAGGTAAAAAATGTTTACACCCAAAAACATTCAGGGCGCTTTGGAAGAACTCTACGACCTTTGCGATCCTGATTATATGGTAGATATGCTCGTAAACTACAGTGAGGAGTTCGATGATATTTCTCCTGCGCTTCTGGCAAAGTCGTTTCAGAAAAATGCCGAGATGATTAGCGAGTATCGAGTATTGTCCTCTGCTGGTGAGGGTATCGACTATCAGGGAAAGGTACTTCTGAACAGCAGAGCCGTGCGGCTTCTGTCCTATGTAGAAGATATGAGCGGCGATGAAAAAGTTCGCACGATTCAGAGCAAGGAGCTGTGGTTAGCAGAAGATATGACATTCTATGTGGTGTCCTGTATGTCTACGATCACGATGGACAAGGAAGAAGCCATTTGTCTTAACGAACACCGCAGCGTGGTTACTACGGTGGAATGCGAGGACGATATTTTCTTCGACATGGGTTCCCTGATTTGCGAACTGGACGATATTTGCTTGTTCGAGCTTTTAGCCGATGTGGATGCGACTATTTATGAACTGTAACAGGTTCATGGATGGTCGCTTTTCTTATTTCCAAAGAAACGGAGGTATCGAAACTTGAAAGAATACGATGTGAAGATCACCGAAACCTTGGAGAAAACGGTTACGGTGCAAGCAGAATCTCACGATGCGGCAGAGGAACAGGTTAGAGCCGCTTATTACAATTCGGAGTACATTCTGGACTCCGAAAACTTTACCGGTGTTGCGTTCGGCACGACCGAGGAACGGGAGGTTCAGAAAGAACAGGCAGATACCATGAATGTGTTGCTGGTAAAGCCGTTCATGTATCCGCAGGCTGTGCAGATCGGCTGTGAGCTGGAGGATTTGCAGAAAGCCGTAGGTGGCGATATTGAGGCAACTTATCCGTTCAATGAGCCGGTTGCACTGGTGATGCACGACGAAGGTAAACTCGTAGGCAAAGAACTGAACCGTGCGCTGCGTGATGATGACGGCGATATTTATGACATTATCGCCGGTGATTTTCTGGTTGTGGGATTGGGCGAGGATGATTTTTGTTCTCTGTCCCCGGAACTGATGAAGCAGTTTGAGGAACACTTTCATCAGCCTGAGACTTTTGTACGCATGGGGCGCAGCATTATGGCGCTTCCCCTGCCGGATGACATGGTGAAGAAAGAAGATGCACCTGTCAAAGCTGATTCGGTTCCCCACAAAAGTAACCCTGACCGAGATGTTCTGTAAGGAGGTTCTTATGCAAAGAAATTCGACGATTGGAGAGCTGATGGAGCGAAAGCGGATTCAGGATGGTGCCAAGGAGTACCAGGGACATACCTATATGGACTTGGCACGATTTGATGACGCCACCAAGCACATGATTATTTTCGATGTGCTGACCGATGAATCGCCTGTCGGTTGGAAAGGCGAAAGAAATCGCCTGTATTTGAGCGATGTGGGTTATCAGAAGGCTCTGGATAACCAGAAAGCTGGCAATATCAAGATTATCAGCCATGCCGCAGTTGCCAAGGGCAATCTGTATTACGACCACAGAGATATGGCACGATAATCTGTTCACTCTACTGCTTGCAGGAGGTGATGAATCATGCAGGAAGAAGTTGAAAACAGAACAGTAAACCTGGCGATCAGCACAACCAAGCTGACGGGGCGCACTATCATTGCCGGTATCCGCAAGTATTTGCAGCACCGGGAAAAAGTGAAGATGAAAAAGGCACGAGACCCTGCCGTTCATGGAAAGCAATCCGTGAAACAGCTTTTGGGACAGAATCAGGGTGCTACGAATGTTGAGATCGACAAAGAGAGTATCCGTGATTTTGAAAAGCTCGCCAAGAAGTATGGCGTGGACTTTGCCGTAAGAAAAGATAAGTCCGTTGATCCTCCCCGGTTTCTTGTTTTTGTCCGTTCTAAAGATGCAGATGCTTTGGATGCAATCTGCAAGGAACATCAGGCAAGGGCATTAACCAAGAATGAAAAGCCGAGCGTTCTGGCGCAGCTGAAGAAGTTCAAGGAAATTGTCGCAGCGATTCCGAAGAAGGTTCGAGAGAAGAAACAGGAGCGTGATCTGTGATGGATAAGAGAAAAATGAAAAAGCTCCTGATTCTGAATTTACCGTATTTTCTGGTAGGGTTGTTCGCTACGAATTTAGGAGAAGCATGGAGATTGGCTGAGGGGGCAGATTCATCTGCGAAAATCCTCAGCTTTTTTCATGCCCTTCCGATAGCCCTGAACAATCCGTTTCCCAGCTTTCACCCGTTGGATTTGCTGATTGGTATTCTCTGCGGCGCAGGACTTCGGCTGGCTGTCTATCTAAAAGGCAAAAACGCAAAGAAGTACCGACACAATGTTGAGTACGGTTCTGCTCGTTGGGGAACGGCAAAAGATATTGAGCCGTTTATTGCACCAAAGTTCGAGGACAATGTGATCCTGACGAAAACGGAGCGGCTGATGATGAGCAATCGCCCGAAGAATCCTGCCAATGCCCGAAATAAGAATGTTCTGATTATCGGCGGTTCGGGTTCCGGTAAAACTCGCTTTTGGTTGAAGCCAAACCTTCTCCAGATGCACAGTTCCTATGTGGTCACTGACCCGAAAGGCAGCATCGTGATTGAGTGCGGCAACGCCCTTTTGAAGCATGGGTGATAATGATAAGTTCTTCTTCGATTGGAAGTATCTTGTGGAATCCGGGCTGTCCGTAAAGGACTTCATTGCTCCGACGGCGTTTGCCTTTAAGACCAACCGCACCTTCCAGATGGGCAGTATCTTCGGTTCGATGTCTTATCTGGCAATTACGGCATCAGACCTGTCTGATCGTATGCTGGCGGATTTTCTGGATATGGAATCCACGCAGATCGTGACCATGCACATCCAGTCGGTTGACCAGACTGCGGCGATTAAGACCATCAAGAGAATCATCACCGAGCTTGACCGTTCCAAAATCGAGGAACAGAAAAAGGCTGTGCGTTCTGGCTATGACATGGACATTATCCCATCTGACCTTGCTACCTATGGTAAAGATGCGAAGTCACTTCTGAAAGAATTGCAGAGCCAGAATGAGCGAATGTTCATGGTGACATTTCTGGTGCTGAACACCGGGCGCACCGAGCAGGAACTGGAGAACAATGTGTTCCAGGCACAGAGCATCGCCCAGAAGCATAACTGCAATCTGCGTCGTTTGGATTTTCAGCAGGAATCCGGACTGATGAGCAGCCTGCCTTTGGCACAAAACCTGATTGAGATTCGTCGTGGCCTGACTACCAGTTCCACGGCTATTTTTGTGCCTTTCACCACGCAGGAGCTGTTCCAGAATGGTGGAGAAACGCTCTATTACGGGCTGAATGCTCTGTCGAACAACCTTATCATGGTGGACAGAAAGAAGCTCAAGAACCCCAACGGACTGATTCTGGGTACTCCCGGTTCCGGTAAATCCTTTTCCGCAAAGCGTGAAATCACCAATGCGTTCCTGGTTACGGATGACGATATTATCATCTGCGACCCCGAAGCGGAATATGCGGCTCTGGTTCACAAGTTCAATGGTCAGGTGGTAAAAATCAGCTCCTCCAGTACCAACTATATCAACCCTATGGACATCAACCTGAACTACTCTGAGGATGACAACCCGGTAGCACTGAAAGCTGATTTTATCCTGTCCCTCTGTGAGTTGATTATGGGCAGTAAGGATGGCTTGCAGCCTATCGAAAAGACGGTTATCGACCGTTGTGTGCATCAGATTTACCAGAGATATTTCGACAATCCTGCCCCTGAGAATATGCCGATCCTTGAGGATTTGTATGATGCCCTTCTGAAACAGGACGAAAAGGAAGCCCACCATGTAGCGACCGCCTTGGAAATCTATGTTAAGGGTTCTCTGAAACTGTTTAACAACAGAACCAATGTGGATATTCAGAATCGTCTGGTGTGCTTCGACATTAAGGAGCTGGGCAATCAGCTGAAAAAAATCGGTATGCTGATCGTTCAGGATCAGGTCTGGGGGCGTGTAACTGCCAACCGTTCTGCCGGTAAATCGACCAGATATTATATTGACGAGTTCCATCTGCTTCTGAAGGAAGAACAGACGGCAACCTATTCCGTAGAAATCTGGAAGCGATTCCGTAAATGGGGCGGCTTGCCGACCGGTATTACTCAGAATGTCAAAGACCTGCTTCGTTCCCCGGAGATTGCCAACATCCTCGAAAACTCTGATTTCATCTATATGCTGAATCAGGCAAGCGATGACCGAAGTATTCTGGCACAGCGGTTGAACATTTCGCCGCATCAGCTGTCCTATGTAACCAACTCCGGTGAGGGCGAAGGACTTCTGTTCTATGGCAATGTGATTCTGCCGTTCATTGACCGATTCCCGACAGATCTGGAACTGTATCGCATTATGACCACGAAGTTAAACGAGGTGGCACAGGAAAAGGAGGCGTAATGTATGGCGAAAAGACCTACACGACTCCGTTTTACCGAAGATGACCTTGCAGATTCTCATGTGAAGAAAGCTGCCGACCGTGCAGATAAGGCGGTTGATAGGGCTGAAAAAGCGGCAGACAAATTGGCTTCTAAAAAGGCAAAGCCGAAGCTAAAGCTGGAAACAGATGCAGCCGGTTCCCGTAAAGCAAAGCTCCGTTTTGAAAAAGCGGAGTTTACGGAAATCGAGCGCCCATCTGTGGCAAAGCACATGGCAAGCCGTGGTGCCGCAGTCACGCTCACATCCAAAGCACATCGGGCGGTGTCAGAATATGAGGATGATAATATCGGCGTTCAGGCTGTGCAGGAAACGACCAAGGCTGTTGAATCCACTGTCTATACCGTCGATCATGCCGTTTACAGTCACAAGCTGAAAGCCTACGACAAGGCGGAAAAGCTGGTTGAGAAGTCAGATAAAGCAAATGTAAATGCCCTGTATGAGAAGTTCAAAAAGGACAACCCCGATGCCGGTTCCAATCCCTTTTCCCGTTGGCAACAGAAAAGGGCAATCAAGAAAGAATATGCTGCCGCCAAAGCCGGTAAGAATACCGCTTCGACAACGGCTTCTGCATCTAAGGGTGCAGGCAAGGCAACGGGCAAAGCAGCTCAGGGAGCCAAGAACATCACAGAAAGAGTAACGGAGTTCTGCACCACACACTCTAAAACGATTCTGTTTGTTTTGATTGCCGGACTGCTTTTTATGATACTCTCAGGGATGTTCTCGTCTTGTTCGGCTATGTTCCAAGGCGGCACACAGATCATTCTGGGAACTTCTTTTACTGCAAAAGAGGAAGATATTATTGGTGCGGACAATGATTACAAGGCTTTGGAAGCTGCGCTCCGCAATAAAATCAATAATATCGAGCGTACTCATAGCGGATATGACGAGTACCGGTATGACCTTGATGAAATCAACCACAATCCTTATGAGCTGGCGGCGTATTTGACGGTGAAGTTTGAGGATTACACCAGAGATGAGGTGCAGGCTACCCTGCAATGGCTATTTGAGCAACAATATGAGCTGACCCTGACGGAAGTAGTAGAGATTCGTACACGAACAACATCTTCTACTGATCCCGAAACGGGAGAGACAACAACAGAGGAAGAAGATTACGAATATTATATTCTGAATGTGAAGCTCAGAAATAAGGGCTTGAACAGTGTGATTTCAAATTCCGGCTTGTCGGAAGATGATATGGAGCGATATAGAATTTTGCTTCAGACAAGGGGCAACAGACCGGATATTTTCGGAAATGACATTTACGCCACCCCTGGCGGCGAGTACACCGATTATGATATTCCGGGCGAAGCGCTGACAGACACAAGATTTGCCAATATGATTCGGGAAGCTGAAAAATATCTGGGATACCCGTATGTGTGGGGCGGCAGCAGCCCGTCTACCTCCTTTGACTGCTCCGGATTTGTTTCCTATGTAATCAATCACTGCGGAAACGGTTGGAGTGTTGGTCGTTTGACCGCAAACGGTTTGATGGGCGTATGCGACATTATCCCGAAAAGCTCTGCCAAACCGGGAGATTTGATTTTCTTCCAAGGCACTTATGATACCTCCGGTGCATCACACGTTGGTATCTATGTTGGCAATGGTATGATGATCCACTGCGGAAACCCCATTTCCTACGCTTCTATCGAATCGAATTACTGGCAACAGCATTTTTACTGCTTCGGCAGAATCAGAAACTAAAGGAGGGATGGCGATTGAGTGCCAAGTTAGACAGAATAGGTGCAGACCTTGAAAAAGCCCGTAAGAAACGGGCAGAATGGGATGCTAAGGTGAAAGACCTGGAACGCAGATACCGTGAGGAGGAAAATTCCGAAATCCATGAGATGGTTCATGCTGCGAACCTGAATCCCGAACAGCTTTCCGAGCTGCTCCGTATGTTTGCTGCGGATATGGCTCCGAAGCCTGATACGATCAATACTATGAATGAGGAGGAAACGCAGAATGAGATTTAAGAAAATTGGAGCCGCATTGCTGGCGTGTGCAATGTGTTTTGGCGTGTTTTCTACAACGGCATTTGCCTATGTAGATGAAAGCGTAGCGACTGAAGAACCTGCGGTCGAAGAAAAAGTTCCCGAAACAGAGCCGGAGGAGCCGATGCTACCGCTTACTCCCGACGGCAATCTGACTTTGGTTGATGACGCTGGCTCGCCTACGAAAAGCGGAAAGCAGTTCATTACCGCTGTAACCAAAAACGGAAACTACTTCTATATCATCATTGACCGTGATGATAAGGGCGAGGAAACCGTGCATTTTCTGAATCAGGTGGATGAAGCCGACCTGCTCAAGCTGATGGACGAGGAAGAAGTTGCAGAGTTCACCAAGCCGGTTGAGGAAACAAAGCCGGAAGTAGTTGAAACAGTTCCTGAAATTACAGAACCGACACCGGAGGAAAAGCCGAAATCCACAAATATGCTCCCGGCGATTCTTACTCTGATTGTGCTTGCCTGTGGTGGTGGATTCTTCGTATTTAAGAAAGTCCAGGAAAAGAAGAAGGCACAGGAAGCGGCAAAGCCTGACCCAGATGCTGATTATGTGGACGATGACGAGGACTATGGGTACGATCCGGAGTTTGAGGACGACGATGAAGATAGCTCCGTCGATGAAGATGATAATGAACCTGTGTAAACAGGATAGGCTTGATGCCTGGGGCAGCCTTCGGGTTGCCTTTACATAGTTTCCGCTTTCAAAAAATAAAAAAATTTGCGTTTTTGAAAGTGACATCTTGCATATACTATTAGCAGACAGTATAATAAGTACAGCGAAGCGGTTTCGAGAAATGAAAAAACTTCAATTTTTGAAAGCGGGTGACTATATGAAAACAATCACGAGAGCAAAATATCTCGATAGAATCATTGAACTGAATGGTACTCCTGACATCAAGATCATCACGGGCATTCGTCGATCTGGTAAGTCCAAATTGATGCAGGCGTATATTGCGTATCTGAAAAGCAATTTTGAAAACATCAATATTATCTTCATCGACTTCATGGATTTGGCGTATGAAGAAATCAAGGAATACCATGCCTTACACGCCTATGTGGAAGAACATTATCAGGAAGGAAAAACGAACTACCTGTTTGTAGACGAGGTTCAGATGTGTCCCAAGTTTGAGTTGGCAATCAATAGCCTGTACTCTAAGGGAAAATACGACATCTATGTAACAGGCTCTAATGCTTTCCTGTTGAGTGCAGATCTGGCAACTCTGTTTACCGGACGCTATATTGAAATTCATGTGTTTCCTTTCAGCTTCCAGGAATATTGCCAGTATTATGATGATATTAGTGACAAAGATAAGCTCTTTGATGAGTACGCTATCAAGGGCGGTTTAGCAGGTTCCTATGCTTATAGAACCGAAAAAGACAGAACAAACTATATCAAAGAGGTCTACGAAACGATTGTTACAAGGGATTTGGTACAGAAATATACTCTCCCGGACACTTTGGTTTTACAACGTCTGAGCGAGTTCCTTATGGATAATATCAGCAACCTGACTTCTCCGAATAAGGTCAGTCAGCTACTGACAGCAAATGAGACTCCAACCAATCATGTAACCGTCGGCAAGTACATTAAGTATTTGTGCAATGCTTTTGTATTTTATGATATTAAGAGATATGACATCCGAGGTAAGAAATACCTTGAAAGCTCTGAAAAGTTCTATTTGTGTGACAGCGGTATTCGATATGCAATACTGGGAAGCAGAAATATAGACTATGGCAGAGTATATGAAAACGTTGTTTGTATCGAGCTTCTTCGCCGTGGATATGATGTCTATGTCGGCAAGCTCTATCAAAAGGAAATCGACTTTGTTGCTCAGAGAGGTAGCGAAAAGATTTATATTCAGGTCAGCGACAACATTTCCGGGCAGGAAACATTTGAGAGAGAATGCTCTCCTCTGCTTCAGATTCGAGACGCTTATCCGAAAATGATTATTGCCAGAACCAAACATCCCCAATATAGCTATGAAGGAATCGAAATTCACGATATAGCCGATTGGTTGCTACAAGAATAAGCAAGGTGAAATATCTCCGTCATTCTCTTTTGAAATGATGGAGATATTTTTATTATGACGGAGATTGTAGAACAGAAAATTGTATCAGGTTGCAAAAATCCTTTCCGAACTTTTTACATAGCAGTCATGCACTACGGTGTGTGGCTGCTTATTTTTTTGTGAAAGGAGCAGATGCAAATGAAATTAGTTTTGGCTGAAAAGCCTTCGGTTGCACAGAGTATTGCCAAAGTGTTAGGTGCTGCCAAGCGTGAGGATGGCTACTTAGAGGGAAACGGATATGTGGTCAGCTGGTGTGTAGGGCATTTGGTGGAGCTGGCACAGCCGGAAGTCTATGATGCGAAGTACAGCAAATGGGCTTATGCAGACCTTCCTATCTTCCCGATGGACTGGCAGTATGAGGTTTCTGCCGGTACGAAAAAACAGTTTGGGATTCTGAAAAAGCTCATGGCCAGAGAAGATGTTGCGAGTCTTGTGTGTGCAACAGATGCCGGTCGTGAGGGCGAGCTGATCTTTCGGTTGGTGTACCACAAAGCCGGGTGCAGAAAGCCGTTTGAGCGGCTTTGGATTTCCTCGATGGAAGATGTAGCAATCAAGGAGGGCTTTGAAAATCTCAGGTCTGGAACGGAATATGATGCTTTGTATGAAGCAGCACTGTGTCGAGAACGAGCCGACTGGATTGTTGGTATTAACGCTACTCGACTTTTTTCGACCCTTTACGGGCAGACCCTGAATGTTGGTCGTGATATTGTCAATATTGGTTGACACATTTATCTCAAAGATATCACTGCCTATGCAGCCAGTCCCAGAGATTCGTAGTATCTCTGGCGCTT